>NZ_JADPET010000100.1 GCF_015667935.1 Clostridium sp. 1001270J_160509_D11
TATGCAAAATAATATCAAATATTAATACTCTGTGTTTTTATAATACTTACTATATAATAAAAAAAGCTACCAAAAATCAGTAGCTTTTTTTATATGTTAAATATATTTTATTATTTTATATTGTGTCCATGATCATGGCCACATCCATTTCCTTTTGAGTGGTTATGAGAACATGCGTCGTTTACTGAGAACTCTTGTAACTTATTTTCTTTTAATAATTTTAAGTTAGATTCTATAGTGTCATTTATACCTCTATAAACTTTAGTTCCCATTTCATTTAATTTCATTATAGCTCCAGCGCCTATTCCACACACTATTATAGCATCTACTTCTTGACCTTTTAGTGCTTTTAGTGGTTGGCATTTGCCGTGTTCATGACCTAAGTCACCGTTATTTATACTTTTTATTTCTTTTGAATCTAAGTCGCATATAATAAATTCTGGTGCAGAACCAAAATGACCATATGGCAAACTTTCCATTCCTTTATTTTCTGAAACTGGTATACATACTTTCATATCTACATCCCCCTATTTTTACAACACTTTTTATTTAACTTACAATTTGCACAACAATTAAGTTGTATTTCATTTAATTTTTCTTTGTTTATAAATGTGTCGTCTTCAATATCGTTTATCATCTTTAAAAACAACATAGCCTCATGAAAACAATCATCATTTATAATATACATAACTGTATATCCCTGTTTTATTCCTGTGACAATCCCGGCTTCTTTTAGCACTTTTATATGCTGAGAAACTGCTGAATCTGAAATTCCAAGATGTTTTGAAATACCCTTTTGGCAAATTGTCTTTTTAGAGATAATTAACAATATCTTTAGCCTTGTTTCATCGCTCAACGCTTTAAAAACTTTTACTAAATCCTTCATAATTAACTCCTTATTTAATTAAGTATTTACTTAATTAAATAATAGTACTCTTAATTGAAAAAGTCAACTTATTTACCACTTTTTATATGCTTATATTTTTGTATTAGTATTTAAATATTGACCGTGCGCTTTAGTTTTTTTTTTATAATCTATTGAAAATTTAGGACATCTTTATCTACTTCAAAGTCAAAATTATTATTTTTTAAACAATCCACAATAGAGATTATTTTCTCTCCTGTTTGTCCCGATATTTTCTCTGCTACATATTTACTGTTTCCTGTTGCTGAAAAATAAAAAATCATTATATTCCTCCTTCTAATAAATACTTTAAGTATATTTTTGCGTCTTCCTTTGATAAAATATTTTCTTTTAAAAATCCCCACTCTAATACTAAAACAACTGTATTGCTGTAGTGTTCTAAAAGCATTTCATGTGGTACCTTCTTTTTCTCAACACAACTGCAACCTTTTATTTTTATATTTATTTGATTTTTCATATATATTTTAAAAATTTGCATAAACTCTCCATTTGGATTATTTTGTTTTGTTATCCTTCTGAGTATTTCTATATTTTTTTCAAAAAAATCGTAAAGACTGTTAAATAAATCATACATTTTTTCATCAGTATCCATATAATCATAGTCATTTTGAAAATCTATTTTTTCTCCAAAACAATCCCAACAATAATTGAGAAGACCATACTTATCTTCAAAATAATTATAAAAAGTAGCCCTTGGATAATTGCTTATCTCACAAATTTCGCTGACCATTATATTTTCAAATGGTTTCTTTGAAAGCAATTCAATCATTGTACGACTAAAGTCTTCCAAAGCCCTTTTAGCAAATCTCGTTTTATTTACTTTTTTCATAAATTTCTCCTTTATAAAAAATCTGTATTCTAAATACTTTCAAAATATATTTAAGATAATTATATTTAAATAAACATAATCATTTAGATTTTATAAAGTCTTTAGACATCTGTAAATATATCTCAAAATATTTTTTATATAAATCTTCAGTAGTAGTTATATGTCTAAATATAGACATATTTATATTTTTATCTATATTTATAATAATAAATTCAAAACAATCATCATTGAATATAAAATATACTCAAATACTAAAAAAAAGACGGCATAAGCCGTCTTTTCTAAATATCTATCAAAATCTTTTATATTATTTAGATTTTTTTGCTATATATTCTACTGCATTTAATGCAGCTGTTAAACCTTGACCTGCAGATTTTAAGTATGAGTATGGTCTTCCGACACAATCTCCACAAGCAAATAATCCATCTATATTTGTCTTCATATTTGCATCTACTTTTATATGTTCACCGTTTAACTCTAATCCTGGAACTAAATTTTTAGGTGACATACTGTCTTTTATTATGAATACGCCATCTATATCAAGTGATTCATCTTGGAAGTTTAATTTATTTACTAACATTTCACCTTGTATTTCTGTAGGTTTTTTATCTAGTATTTCAACTCCTGAATCTATTAATGATAAATCTTTTTTGATGTTATTTCTCATAGGTACAAAATATGTTTTATTTGCTATTTCGTTTAAGAAGTTAGCTTCATGTATCGCTTCTTCGTTATATCCAAGTACGCATACATCTTTTCCTTTGTAAAGCGGTGCATCGCATGTTGCACAGTAACTTACACCTCTTCCTAGGAAAGTGTCTTCTCCTTCTATTGATTTAGCACTATCTAGACCTATTGCAATTATTACAGTAGTCGCTTCAAACATTTCAGATCCACTTGCAAGTGCAAAGTAATCACCCATAGAGTATACATTTGTTATTTTATGTTCGTCAATTTGTATATCCATAGATTCTATATGATCCATAAAATGTTGTTTAAGGTTAGCTCCTGATATATTGTAAAGACCAAGATAGTTGTCTATTGATGGAGCTTTTTCAATCTTAGTACTAAGCGATTTATTTCCAAATATTACAAAACTTTTATTTCTTATTTTTGCATTAACTGCAGCACTAAGACCTGCTGGTCCGCTTCCTATTATCGCTATATCATATCTCATAATATCACCTTTTTATAAGTGTGCTTCAACTTTTGATTTTAACACGTCTTTTGGCATGAATCCCATTAAAGTATCTACTTCTTCTCCATTTTTGAATATTTTCATTGTTGGAACTGATACTATTCTGAATTTTTGAGCTAAATCCATACTTTGGTCTATATCTACTTTTACAAAGTTTACATCAGTTAATTCTTCACTTAATTCTTCAAATACTGGAGCAAGCATTTTACAAGGTCCACACCAAGTTGCGAAAAAGTCTACTACTACAACTCCACTTTCTACTGTATTATTGAATTCATTTGAGTTTATTATTTTAGCCATTTATATATCCTCCTAAATTATATCTACTATATTAACAATTATACCCATGTTTTTGGAAGAGTACCATTTTTTTATTCTGTTAATTTTTTCTAATCTTCATCTATAGGTATAATTATTTCAAACTTTGTCCACTTACCATATTCTGAGTCTACTTTTAATTTGTATTTTAGACTCTCTGAGATTACTTTTGCTATTGAAAGTCCTATTCCAGAGCCGTCTATATCTTTATTTCTTACATTTTCACTTCTAAAGAATCTATCGAAGAGATGAGGTAGTTCTTCTTTTTTTATACCAAGTCCATTGTCTTCGATTTTTATATATATTTTTTCATCTTTTTCACTTAGAGAAATTTTTATATAGTCGTCTTCTTCTGTATATTTAAATGCGTTGTCTATAAAAATGATAAATAACTGTCTTAATTTATTTTTATCACTTAATATATTTTTATGCTTTAATTGTGAAGAAATCTTTAATGTTTTATTTTGAATCATTGCTATATCAAAGAAATCATCGCATATATCTTTTACTAAAGCTTCTAAATCGACTTCTTCTTTTGTAACTAAATCCACATAGTCTTCTTTTGTAAGTGTAAGTAAGTCATTTATCATTTTCTTAAGTCTTCTAGTTTCATTCATCGCATCAGCTATACCTTCAACCTCGTCATTTATAGTATTATTTGGGTGCTTTAAAAGCCCCTCTAATTTAGATGATACTATTGTTATAGGTGTTCTAAGCTCATGTGATGCATCTTGAATAAACTTAGCTTGATTATTCCAAGTTACCTCTATTGGTTTTAATGCATTTCTTGTAAGATAAATAGCTATAAAGTATGTTAGTATACAAAATATTATTACTACTTTTATCATAGTAAGCAATAGTTGTCTTCTAGAACTTATCTCACTGCTTATCTCTCTAAATATTCTTATTGTGCAATTTTTATAGGTATAATTACACTCTCTTAGTTGATATCCTTCTTTTGTTGAATATGTATAAAATCCATCACCTTGATTTTTAAACTTTGGTTCATTATCTCCAAAATACGGGTTAGTATTTACTTTTATTAGGGTGTTGTCTATGTACATATACACCATATCTTTAGGGTTTTGTAATTTTATACCTTCAGCCTTTAAGCCTAACATAAGCCCGTATCTAGAATCTAAATTCTCTAGCTGACTTATTATAGAGTTTAGTTCATTTTCCATTTGCTTGTTTATATTGTTGTTATTTGTATATCCAAAATAAACATATGTAAACATACAAAGTAAAATTAAAAATCCTGAAACTACAAGCATATTTATTCTGATAAGCCTTTTTTGAGTTTTTGTAATGACTTCTTTATTTATCATCAAACATATAACCTACTTTTCTTTTTGTTTTTATACATTTATCATATCCATATTTGCTAAGTTTTTTTCTTAAATGACTTATATAAACTTCGACAATTTCTATTGTAACATCAGAGTCAATACCCCAAACTCTATCATAAATCTGCTCCTTTAATAATATAGAACCTTTATTTAAAAGAAGGTATTCAAGCAAATTAAATTGTTTATTTTGAAGCTCTATTTCTTCATCTTTTACAAAAACCCTTCTTTTATTTAAGTCTAAATGTAAATCTCTAAAGTCTATGCTGTTTCTATCTTGCATCTTTCCATTAGTCCTCAAAATAGCATATATTCTAGCAACTAACTCCTCCATATAAAATGGTTTTGTAAGATAATCATTTGCCCCTATCTCAAAAGCCTTTACTTTATCATTTAGCGATTCTTTAGCTGTTAATATTAATACTGGTGTATCTATAAACTTTTCTCTCATAGACTTTAATATCTCTATTCCAGATAAATTAGGAAGCATAAGATCTAAAACAATTAAATCATATATATTTTGCTCTATCATATAAAGTGCTTCCTCACCATCGCTGCATGACTCTGTTTCAAAATGAGTATTTAATTCATCTAAAATGCTTTTTAATAATTTTATATTGTCTTCAACGACTAAAACTTTCATATATACCTCCCAACAATGTCATTAATCAATTTTTTATAATCAATTTGTATTTATATTAAATTAAGCTTCTATAAATATTATAGAAGCTTGATTTGTTTGTGTATTAATTTCTTACAATACTTGCAGTATTAGTCTTTAAATCGATATCTATATTTGATTTATTTTCTATATCATCATAAGTATATCCTATAATCTCTAAAGTATTTTCTTTATCAGTACTATTTAGCATTAATGCACTAAAATCTTTTGCTTTTAATGTTGAATTATTAGATATATTGCTGACACTTATATATTCACCATCTGAATTTTTTTCAGCTACTTTTAATATTATATTTCCTAAGTTTTTTTGTGAATTATTTTTAATTTTTACTTTGTAGCTAGTATCATCAATCCCTTTAAAGTCGTATATTTCTAAAATATCGTATTTAAGCATGTCTTCTAATTCTTTTTGATTCTCTTCTAAATTAGATAGCTTTTCTATATTTGCTGTATTCTCATTTAAATCTACATTTACATTATAATCTTCTGTTTCATAACTATATCCTATTATATCTATAGTATAAGTGTAATTTTGAGGGATAATTTTTATAAGAGCTTTTTCATCTCTTTTAAGCGAAATTTCTACAGGAACTTGTTTTGTAGATATTTTATTTTGATTTTCATCTAATTCAACATAATTTATACTTATATTTTTAAGTATTTTATTTGATTTATTTTTTATCTTTGTACTCACATTATTTTTTGTCGTATTATGAGAAATACCAGTTATCTTAGTATTTTCTATTTCTAATACTTTTGCCTCGCTCTTTGCAACTTCATACCCTATTTCTTTTTCTGATTCATTAAGTCTAAAAACTACAATTAATATTACTATAGCAATTACAGTTAATAATGATGTAAATATTAATTTTTTATTATTCATATATAAATTCCCCTATCAAAATCATTTTGTCATTTAAAGTAGATCTTTGTGGTTTTTCATAAAATCATAAAGCGCTTGTGTGACTAATGTTTTTCTATCGTATGATGAATTGCTACATAGACGCAAGAAATCATCCCATACTCCTTTATCTACTTTTAAATTTACTGTTTTGTCACTAGTTTCTTCAAAGTCTATAGCTATGGATTTCTTTTGTTTTTTTGGTTTTAAAGATTTACAATCTCTAACCTCTAAGTACCAATCATAAACTTCACATAGTTTATCTAAATCTTCTTGAGTTAAATTTATTTTTCTATCTTTTTTAACTTTTGTAGATTTTTGTTTATTTTTAGTTACATCTTTTGTATCTTCTTTAGCTTTATTTTTTTTATTGTTTATTTTCTCAGGTGATTTTTCAACTTTATCTTCTTTTGATTTAAGTTTTTTCTCTATAGAAGACTTCTTTGCTGATTTTGGTTTGTTTTCTTTTTTGTTTTGTTCACTTTTAATTAATGTATTATCTACAAAAGATACCTGTACAGATGTATTTATAGATTCTTTATTATCTTTTATATATTTACCATTTACACTTTTATATCCATTTTTATTTAAATTTCTTCTTAATGTTTGTGGTTTTACACCCAAGGTAGAAGCAATCTCATCCAAAGAAATGCCCTTGTCTTGCAGTCTTAAAAATTCGTCTATTCTTTGATTAGAAGCCATTGTTCTCCTCCATTTATTTCTTTTTATTAATTGTACCATAAAACCATTATTTTTACACTTTTCTTTAATATAAAAGAAGCTAATCAGATAAAATTATATATTTTATTTGATTAGCTATATTAACATATCTACCTTTATTAAACCTTAATTATTATATCTATCTTATAATTTTTCTAGTTAGTGTACCTATACCTATTCCCATACAAATAACACCTAAGACCATCTCTATATCAGCCAATATAGCTGATTCAAATATAGGGTCGCATATTTCATTGCCAACTCCTGTAAATAAACCTGTACTAAGTGAAAATGCATTTAAAAATTCTTCAAAGAATTTTCCAAAGGATAAAGTTTCTATGGCGATTATACTGTTGTATTTAACTATTCTTCCGTCTATATTTACTCCTACTATCAAAAATAAAAATGTAAATATTAGTATTATAGCAAAGCTAAAATAAATACTGTAAATTGGTCGTTCTCCATATCCACACGAAAACCAATATAAGTAGGACTTAATTTTAGATAGAAAATCCAGAGTTTTATGTTCTTCTCTTTTTCCTAGGTAGTAGTACTCTCCAAAATTGCTTTTTAAGTTGTTTTGTTCATATTGAAATGCGATATTTTGATATATCATATAAAAGCCTTCGTATTCATCTCTGTCGTTTTTTCTATGTAGGAGCTTATCAAAGAAGGTCTTGGTATCAAAAGTTGTCATATATTTATCGTCAAATTCAAAATCACTTATATAGCATTTTCTAGTTTTTAAATTTTGCATACCACAATCGCAGACTAAAATTTTAAATAAGTCGCTATCTTTTATAATGACACCTTGCATATCTGTAAGTTCAAAATTTGTATTTTCAAATGTGCATTTTTCAAATAAAGCATAAGATAAATTACTTCCTTTAAACTGTGAATATATATAACAGTCTTCAAAATAACACGAAAAATTATCTTTTATATTTAGAGATGGAGTCTTTATCGAGTCTTCCTTTATAAATGTGCAATTTTCAAATATAATTCCTCCTCCACCGAAGCTGCACTTTTTAAAATTACATCCAATAAAGAAACAATCTACAAATTTAATATTTTGAAATTTACAGTTAAAAAAATTAGCACATATAAAATCCTCTCCATTTATAATTTGGAAATCTTCTTCTTTTAAAACTCCACTAATTCCTATAAGCTGTTTTTTTGTATTTTTAAAACTGTACTCTCCTGTAAGGCTATATCCGCTTATTAAACTCTTGTCATTTTTTATTTGAGACCTAATTTTTTTATTGTTTTCTTTTCTTTTTGATATTTGTTTTTCTAGTTTGTAATTTTCTTCTTTAAAGTTTACATAAGGCATAAAAATACTCCTTTAATATATAAAATATATCATTTTTAAATATTATTACCATAATATTTGTTTTAATACTACGTATATTTGTTTTATTATAAAGCCTTATACTTAACTGAAATTACTCTGTGCAAGGTTATTCCTTCCAATATAGATGGTAGTTTATTATTTAGTATATAAACATACTCAATAATAAAGTCTATAATAAAAAAACTGCTAAGGTTTTATACTTAGCAGTTTTAATTTATTTTTAATTTATATTTTGATTTATTTGATTTATTTTTATTTAACTTATTTGATTGATCTATTAGATTGAGTTAGCTCTTCTTCTATATCCACGTCTACACTTTTACCGAAAATTTGAATTCCAATAAATACTGCAGCTAATGCCACTGGAAGAACTATATAAACAGGCATTCCGAATCCTGCTGGAATATATCCAAATAATATAGTTATAGAACCTACAAATAGAGAATAAGGTATTTGTGTTCTAACATGGTCTATATGGTTGCATCCTGCACCCATTGAAGATAATATTGTTGTATCTGATATTGGTGAGCAGTGATCTCCAAATATTGCTCCTGTTAAAACTGCACTTGTAGATACTATTACATAGCTCATATCAGGATTAATTGAGTATGCTAGTGGTATTGCAAGCGGCATAAGTATACCCATTGTCCCATAAGATGTTCCTGTTGCAAATGATATTATTGCACCTAAAACAAATATTATACTTGGTAGAGTAAATGCTGGTATTGAATCTGATAAGTAGTTTATTAAGAATTTAGCAGTTCCTAATTCTTTTATAACTGAACTTAATGACCAAGCACATATCAATATTACACAAGTTATAAGTAAAGTTTTCATTCCATCTACCCATATTTCTATACCTTGACTTATTGTGAACATTTTTTTACTTGCTCCCATAATCATAGCAACTATTCCCGCAAATAATGCTGATTGGAATAATGCAACTGATGCATCTGAGTTACTAAATGCTTCTCTTATAGCTTCAAATGAAAATGGTGCATTTTTCATTATTTCGATTGATACATTATTATCTCCAGCCATTATAGTAGTATAACCACTATAATAGAAAGCAATTAATGCACCTACTATTAATGTTCCTATTGGTATTATAGCACTCCATATATTTGGTACAACACCTTCTAAAGGTTCTAAATCATCGTGTTCTTGCGATATTTTTTTGTTTAATTCATTTCCATCAGCAAGACTTTTTCCACCACGTCTCGCTTCTAATTCACATTTTCTCATTGGACCGAACTCTTTTAATAAGCATGATGTTATAACGATAAATGCTAATATTAATATATTGTAAAATCTAAATGGTATTGTATTTAAAAATACGCCAAATGCGTTTTCATTTACACCAATTGAATTAAAAGCGTCTCCTATAAGTCCAACTTCTAGTCCTATCCAAGTTGAAATTATTGCAAGTCCTGCCACTGGAGCAGCAGTTGCATCTATTATAAATGCTAATCTCTCTCTTGAGATTTTCATTTTATCAGTTACAGGTCTCATCATAGGCCCTATTATTAGTGAATTTGCATAGTCATCAAAGAATACTAAAAGACCTGCAAACCAAGTTATAAGCTGTGCTGACTTTGCAGTTTTTGCTTTTTTGGATAATGCTTCAGCTATTGCCTTTGCTCCACCCATTTTACTTACTAGGTTTATAACTCCACCTATTGCTAAAACTTGTAATATTATTCCTGCATGCCAAGGATCTGCAAGAGAGTCTACTGCTCTACTTACTAAATCTAAAAATGCATGTATTATTGTATAAAAAATATTGATTCCTGCGAAATTTAGAATGAATCCACCAGACATAATTCCTATAGCTAAAGATATAACTACGTTTTTTGTTGCAAATGCAAGTATTATTGCTACTAGTGGTGGTATTAATGTTAACGCCCCATATTTATCTGCATTGACCTGGTCAATATCTACTTCTTCGGCAAATGCCATTACAGTAGACATCATGAATATCATTATCGATATTAATGCTACTTTTGATGTTTTGTTTTTCATTTTCTCCTCCTAATATTATGAATATCAGAAAGGTACACTAAAAATGTTGATTTTCTAATCAACAAGATTTGCTACTTTATATGCTAAAAGATAAGTTTTGATAGCTCTCCACATTTAGTGACAGTGATATATATATTTTATATACCCCCAGTTATATAGGCTTAAAGTATCACCTATATACTTCGGCAACATACCCTTTCAAGATAAGTCATCGTACTTCCCTCGTTATCTTTACTCTTATATATTGCACCTCTACCTTACTATACATATTCATGTTGTATTATTTTCTCCTTCTTCTATATAGTATTATTATTTCATTAAAGTTTTTTGTATTTATTTTTTAAATTGGTTTCTAT
>NZ_JADPET010000101.1 GCF_015667935.1 Clostridium sp. 1001270J_160509_D11
AGTTTATAATACATGGAAAATTATATATCTTTAAAAAGTACGGATATAATTTTAAAAAATGTGTTTTAATAAAAGGTATAGCATAAATTTAATTAGAATATTTTCTTATGATTGGGGGAATTGTATGAAGAAAATATATATGGATTTTGAAATGAACATGAACAATGCAAAAAATAAAAGGGAAGGATTTAAAGCTGATTTAATAGCAATCGGGGCTATAAAGTATGATACAAAAACTAAAGAAATAGAAAAGTTTAAGTCGTTAATAAAACCTATTTTTACAAAGACAGTTTATCCTCATATAGAAGAATTAACACATATTACAACTGAAGATTTGGAAAACGCTCCTACTTATGAGAGTGTTATGAGATCATTTAAACATTGGTTGGGAAATTTTGATGAAATAGAGGGGATTTACACTTTTGGAAATTTAGATTTAACTTGTTTTAAAAATACGGATAGAATAAGTTCACAGAAAAATAACCATCCTCGATTTTTAAACAATATCCAAAGTTTTTTTGTAGACATTAAAGAAAAATATTTAAGATATGGAATTAAGTGTATGAACTATATATCTCTAACTCACTTATTAGAGTTATCAAATACAGAGTTTAGTGGAGATGCACATGACCCTTTATATGATGCGTACAATTTACATATCTTAGATGAAGTTTTAGAAAAAGACCAAGATATAAGAAATTATTTAATAATTCAAGATATAAATAAAAATCCTTACAATCAAATAGATACTAGTATAGATTCTAAAATAAAAGATTATGAAAGATACTTATATCATAATGAAGGCAACTATACTATTGACGAACTATCTATAGATATATTGTCTATGGTTGGGAGATATGTATATTCAACTAGACAAATAAAAGTTAGAAATATAGACTTAGTAAAAGACATAATGAAAAAATTGGATACTGTAGATAAGCTAAGAGGCATAAAAGATGGTTATTTCTATGTTTTAAATAATTTTTATCTTGATTTAATGGATTTATATGGAGATGCACTTTTATATAAATTAAGTCAAGAAGAATATGAAGACGAGATGGATAATATTTTAGATTTATTTATTGAAGATATGGAATATGAAAACATCTTTATAGATATAAAAGTAGAATTTGAGCCGGCTGAAAGTTTGACCTAAGCTAATTGATAAAAAATCTTCCTCGAGAAGATTTTTTTAATGTAAAAAATATATCTAAATACTACTAAATTAGTATATCTATATATATTATGGTATAATTTCAATTATAGAAATAATTAAAATCTAATAAAAATTTGATAGGTGATTATATGGTTATAAGTGAATTAGTCAAAAAACAAAAATGCTTTTTTGAAACAGGAAAAACTAAAGATATAGATTTCAGAATAGAATCACTAAATAAATTATATAAAGCTATAAATAAATATGAGGGTAAAATAGAAGAAGCATTAAAAAAAGATTTAAATAAATCTAAATTTGAGTCTTATATGACTGAAATTGGAATTACACTTAGTGATTTAACATTTATAAAAAAAAGAGTAAAGAAATGGTCAAGAGAGAAGAGGGTTTTATCACCGATAAGTCAATTTCACTCTAAAAGTTTTATAAAAAAAGAACCTTATGGAGTTGCACTGATAATATCTCCGTGGAACTATCCATTTTTATTATGTATAGAACCGTTAATTGGAGCTATTGCAGCGGGAAATTGTGCAATATTGAAGGTATCTGAAGATTCAGTACATACATCAAAAGTTATAACTGAGATGATAGCAGAAACTTTTCCAGAAGAGTATATAACTGTAGTAAATGGAGATAAAGAAGTTACAACAGAATTGTTGGAAGAAAAACTAGATTATATATTTTTTACAGGTAGTCCAACAGTAGGCAAAATAATAATGAAAAAAGCAGCACAAAATTTAACTCCTGTAACATTAGAGCTAGGAGGCAAAAGTCCTTGTATAGTGGAGGAAAGTGCGGATTTAAAAGTAGCAGCAAAGAGAATAGTATTTGGTAAATACTTAAACTCAGGGCAAACTTGCGTAGCCCCAGATTATCTATTACTTCAAAATAGTGTAAAAGATGAATTTGTAAAATACTTAAAAGAATATATAGGATTATTTTATACTAAAGAGGCTTTACGAAATGAAGATTATACAAATATAATAAATGAAAGACATTTTAATAGATTAATAAACTTAATAAAAGGCGAAAAAGTAATTTATGGAGGCGATATAGATAGAGAATTATTAAAAATAGAGCCAACTATATTGGATAAAATAACTTTAGACTCGCCTATAATGCAAGAGGAAATATTCGGACCTATACTTCCTATAATAACTTTTGATAATATTGAAGAAGTAAAACATATTATTTTGCAGGGAGAAAAACCTCTAGCACTTTATTTATTTACTAAAAATAAAAAAGTAGAAGCTGATATTTTGAAAAATATATCTTTTGGAAGCGGATGTATAAATGATACAATAATACAACTAGCTACATCAAGAATGCCGTTTGGTGGAGTTGGAAATAGTGGAATGGGTTCATACCATGGAAAATATAGTTTTGATACCTTTACACATGAAAAATCGATTGTAAAGAAATACAATTGGATTGACCTACCTATAAGGTATATGCCTTATAACGATTTAAAAATGAAATTATTAAAATTATTTTTAAAATAAAGGAGATTTAAATGAGTAAATATACAGACGATAAATATATTGTTGTGGATTTAGAAACAACTGGACTAGACCCTTTTAGTGGGTGTGAAATTATAGAAATAGGTGTTACTGAAATAGTAAACAACCAAATAGGAAGAAATTACTCAAGACTTATAAAGCCAAAAGGTATAATACCTTCACATATAACTGGGATAACAAGTATAACTAATGAAATGGTAGAAAATGAACAAAGTTTAGAAACTGTTTTACCAAACTTCAGAAAGTATGTAGGTGATACTACAATAATAGCTCATAATGCAAAATTTGACCTTAAATTTTTAAATTACTATCTTGATTTACTAGGATTAGAACCTATAAATAATCATATATGTACTTTAGAAATGCTAAAAAAATGTAAATCTTATAAAGGTAAAAACAAAAAGTTAGAGACTGCATGCAAATACTACAATATAGTAAATGAACATGCGCATAGAGCAAATAGTGATACACTAGCGACAGCAAAATTATTTTTAACAATAAAAGATGATGTAGAATAAAATGGACTTAGGTCCATTTTTTTTATATAAAATAAAATTCATAAAATAAAACTAATTTCAGATAGGAAATTATATTTATAAAAATAAACGCCCATTATGTTAAGATTTAGATACCTCAAAGACTATAGGAACAAAGCAAATTTGTAAGTAATATATTAAATAAAGAATGTTATTAAAATAGTAATACTACTTGATTATATTTGAATTAGTATATTGAAATGGGGGATATATATGAAAAGTAATAAACTAAATAACAATAATTTGAAAAAAGATTCTATAGAACAAAATGATCCTCAAGTAAGATTAATTCCTTATATTAAAAATGGAGAAAATTTTAGACTTAGAAATAATGCATCTCCATATGGGGTGAAGATGATTGCAGCACCAAATATGTGGAAATCTTCTTATACAGGTAGGGGAGTAAAAATTGCAATTATAGATTCGGGTTGTGATGTTAACCATGTAAGTTTAAAAGATAAGATAGCAGGTGTAAGAAACTTTACCCCTGAAGATATGAAAAATCCCAACATAGTAACAGATAGAATTGGTCATGGGACACATGTTGCAGGAACTATAGCAGCAAAAAATTATTCGAATTTTTTGATTGGAGTTGCGCCAGAAGCTCAGCTATATATATTAAAAGCAATAGATAGAACTGGCTCTGGGAAGGCGAGTTGGGTGATAAATGCGATTAATTATGCTACTGATTTAAATGTAGATATAATATCTATGTCTCTTGGAATGCCAACTAGTGATGATAAATTAGAAAAAGCTATAAAAAATGCAATTAAAAATGGAATATCTGTAGTATGTGCAGCAGGTAATGAAGGTGATGGTGATTATGACGATTTTGAATATTCATATCCGGCTGCATATGTAGATGTAATATCAGTAGGAGCAGTAAATAAAAAAGCAGTTCCAGCATATTTTTCAAATGCAAATTTAGTTATAGACTGTGTTGCTCCAGGTGTTGATATTATTTCAACTTTTCCAAATAACACATATGCTAGTCTTAGTGGAACTAGTATGGCAGCCCCCCATGTTACAGGGACATTAGCTCTTCTCAAAAACTGGTCAGATGATGTATTTCAGAGAGAACTTACAGCAGATGAGTTGTATGCGCAACTAATAAAATTTACAAAAACACTTGAATATCCTAGAACAATACAGGGAAATGGACTTGTGTATTTAAAGCCGAGATAAGTAAGATATTAAAATATATATAAGAGATGAACTATTTTTTTAGAATAATAAAATGGTTCATCTTTTGAATTTGAGCCTCATATTATATAGTAATATAAAGTGGGGAGTTGAAAATCATGATATATATTGATATGGATATACTTACGGATAAGATACAATTCAGCATTTTTAGATATTTTTCTAATACTAAAAAAGTAATAAGAAGAGATGAAATAGTCTTGCCTAGATGTTATAATACAGCCCAAAAGTTGAATTATGTTAGAAATTTAGTGTCTATTTTTATCGAAGAAGATAACATCAAATACTACAAAATTCATATTGGAGACTTAGAAAATAATGAGGATGTTAAGAAAATTTTAGATGATATGGAAGAGGCAATAAAGATGGAAGGGGTATTAGAAGAATTATTTATAAGTAGGGGAGTTGAAAAATGGAAATAAAATCAAAGTTAAATATGAAGATTATAAAAAAAGTGCAGTCACATGGAGCCAATTCATCTTTATATATAGTAGAAGATACACAATTAAAAGAAATTTTTATGTTAAAACAAATAGATAAAAACACTATAAAAGAAAGTAGTAAGTATTTTGATGAAGTAAGAAAAATTAAAGATATAGAAAATAAAAATATAGTAAAAGTAAATTATGCTACTTATGATGACGATAATATATATATATCTATGCCATATTATAAAAATGGCTCTCTACAAGATATACTCCAAAATAGAAATTTAACTGTAAGAGAAATAGTAAAGTATTCTCTAGATATATTAAGTGGAATTTATTATATTCATAAAAATCAAATTTTACATTGTGATATAAAGCCGAGTAATATTTTAATTGATGATTATAATTGTGCAGTTTTAGCTGATTTTGGGTCTTCTATAAATATAAATTCAGATGGAGTAGGCAAACTAAAAAATGTGTACTATAAACATATTGCACCAGAGCAATGTTATAGTTCAAGAGTAGATATGCGTATTGATATTTATCAATTTGGAAACACTTTATATAGAATGTGTAATGGTGAAGAAGAATACAATCGCCAAGTCAAAAAACGAAAAAATCTACCCGAATTAAAAATGGCTATAGTAAATGGTGAATTCCCAGCCAGAAAAAAATACTACCCACATATACCAAGGAAACTAATTGAAATAACTGAAAAATGTCTAAACTTAGATCCAAATGATAGATATCAAAGTGTATTAGAAATTTTAAATGATATGGCAAGAGTCAATACTAACTTAGATTGGAGATATGAAAGAGAAGATAACATTTATAGATGGATAAAAGAAAATAAAAAAATTGTAATGTATAAACAAGATGGAATTTGGAGAGTAAATTATAAAACAAAGGGTGAATTTGAACAAAGTTTTGAGAAATTTTCGCAAGGATTTAGATATATTAGAAAGATTATAAAAGAAGACAATTAAAAATGGGGTTGTTGATTATTTATCCAACAACCTCATTTTTTAATTATTTATTATTCTTCTCTTTAATTTCCTTTTGGATTTTTTTGAGAGCTTTTTTTGAACCCCTTGCAATATCTTTGTTTAATTTGATTTCTTTAAAAGAAGTAAATAAAGTATTTAAATCATAACCTTCTGGATATAAATCTTTAGCTTTTAAGTAAGGTTCAGTTCTCTTTACATTTACTATTATAAATTCGTTATTATATAAAACTTGAACGTTATTGAATTTGTCTATAGGAGAATATACTATTGCATAATCATCTTTGTCTAAAAGTTTTATTTTGTCTCCTACAGAATAATCAAAAGTAGTAGTATGTTTATTGTTTATTAGAGTTTCAGTTCTTATTTTGTTGTTATCAATTAATTTTATTTCATAATCTTTATTGTTTATATAATTAACAGCTTTCTTCAGGACTTTGTCTTTGATTCCCATTTTCTTAGAGATAAATAAAGCATTGCTATTTTGGGAATGTCCTATGGTCAATTTATAAAGAGGTTCTAATGTATCTTTATCAAACATCATACCTGCATTTTCAAAATCAGGGTGTATAGTGGCGTATTTTTTTAATTCACCATAGTGGGTTGATGCAATTGTTATACATCCCATTTCATATAACTCTTCTAATATAGCTATTGCAAGAGCAGCTCCTTCATTTGGTTCAGTACCACTGCCTATTTCGTCTAGAAGTACTAAGGTAGATTTGTTGCTTTTGTTGATTATGGAAGCTATATTTTTAATATGAGAAGAAAATGTGCTAAGTGCATTTTCGATACTTTGATCGTCTCCTATATCGACAAATATATTTTCAAAAATTGATATTGAAGTTCCTTTTTCAGCAGGAATATCAATTCCACATTGTGTCATTAAGACGAGAATGCCGACTGTTTTTAGTGTTACTGTTTTTCCTCCAGCATTAGGGCCTGTTATTATTAAATTTCTGTATTTTTCTCCAATTTCAAAATCAAGAGGAACTATATCCCCTTTAAGTAGTGGATGTTTAGCTTTTACTAATTTAATATAGCCATGATTATTTAAATCTGGTGTTATACAGTTATTATTTAGGCTGTACTTAGCTTTTGCAAATATCATATCGTAAGTAGAAATTACTTCTAGATTTATTTTTATTTCGTTTATATTTTCAAAAATTAATTCTGTTAAATATGATAATATTTTATATTCTTCAATAGCTTCTTCTGATTTAAGTGAAATAAGTTGTGTGCTGAATTTTGATATATTATCGGGTTCTATAAATACGGTACCTCCTTTTGCGGAAATATCTAAGATAGTACCGTTTACATAATTTTTATAAGTTGATTTTATAGGGATAACATATCTATCATCTCTTTTACTTATTAAAAATTCTTGTATATATTTTTTATTTGAACTTGAAGTTAAAAATTTATTAAGCTTTTCTTTTATTTTATCTTCACATGCCTCAATGCTTTTTCTTATTTTTTTAAGCTGGCTTGAAGCATTTGTATTTATTTTATTTGATTTTATACAGTGATTTATTTCTTCTGAAATAAAACTTAAATCTGTTATATTTAATGCATAAGAAGAGAGTGTTTCACCATAAAAGCTCATATTTTTCATGAAAATTTTTATTTTATTGCATCCTCGTAAGAATGCTTCTATTTTCATAAGATCTTCAGTATTTAAGGTTATTCCCTTTTCTAATTTATTTATTAATGGATTTAAATTAAATACACCTTCAAGTGGAATATGTGTACTATTGTTTAATATATTTCTAGCGTCTTTGTTTTCATTTAGTATAGTATTTATAGAATTGATATTTTTCTTAGGTGTTAATTTGTCTATAAGTTCTTTACCAAGAGAACTTACACAGTACACTTTGATTAATTCCTTTAAATCATTTAGTTGTAGTTTTTCTAATGTAGTATTATTCATTTTCGGCTCCTTTATTTATATAAGTTATTTTATATAACCTAGTAAATAAGGAGTTTTTAAGTTGTACTCCTTATTTACTAAGAAGCACCACTTCTAAATTATAAGTTTTATTCAAAAAGCATTCTCCTTTTATTAAATTTATTTGAAACTCTTAATTATATATTATTTAATATAATAGAAATTGTTTTAATATAATAAAAAACAATTATAAATAAGTTTTCCTAAATCATAAAAATTATACTTTAAATCGTAATATATTTATATAAATTAGAATAAAATTATTTATGTAGTATTATATAATATATACGATCATTTTCAAAAGCTTCTTCTACATATAATCCTGCCTGTCTAAACATATTTCTTTGTTGATAAATATCTAAAAGTTTTGGAGTATATATTGGAGCATTTGTTCCTATATATGAGTTTAGTGATTTTCTGCTTTCGGGATGAGCTATTAATAGTTTTCCATCATCTGATAAATTATTTTCGATAAGTTTTTTTGTAGTACTTATTTTGTGTTTTAATAGTGGAAAGACTGAAAAGAGTATTATTTTATCGAAAGTACCTTTTATATCATCTGATTCGACATCAGCCAATTGGAACTCTATATTTTGTACATTTTTAAATTTTTCTTTAGCAATTTCAATCATATTAAGTGATTTATCTACACCTTTTATATTACCTTTTGGATTGTGTTGATGAACAAATGGTATCAACATTCCTGTACCAGTTCCTACATCTAAGATTTTATCATTTTCCTTTATAGAAAATCGATCTAAAATATAGCTTATTTTACAGATGTCCATTATTTTTGTATAATCCCAGTTAATTGAGTTTGAATCTAAAAATTGTGTGTAATCCATGAAAATTTCCCTCCTTACTGCACAATAATTAACATTTTGAAAAAAGTAGCCACGAAAGCAAGTAACCTTCCTGGCTTGACAAAATCTTAATTAAATAATAATATAGAAAGTTAGAAAATGCAACTAATTAGCGCTTGTCTATTTTCGACAAATTGAGATAAAAAATTAAAATATTAAAAAAATACTTGACTTAAAGTTTAATTGAAAATATAATCAATTTATATCAATTAAATTTTACTAAACTGTTGGAAGGATGGTAAATATGTCAGAATACGATAAGTTAAAATTAGATAATCAGTTGTGCTTTTCTCTATATGCACTTTCAAGAGAAGTGATAAAAATGTACCAACCAGTATTATCAAAATACAACTTAACATATACTCAATATGTGACTATGTTAGCTATGTGGGAGCTTGAAAAAGCACCATTTAAAGAAGTAGCTAAAAAGCTTTATTTAGATTCCGGAACGCTTACTCCAGTTTTAAAAAAACTAGAAAGTATGGGTCTTGTAAATAAATACAGAGATAAAAACGACGACCGCATGGTAATTGTAGAATTAACTCAAAAAGCAATCGATTTAAAAGATGACATAAAAAAAGTTCCAGATGAAATGTACTGTAAAATAAATGGTTTGGAAGTAGATGAACTTATTAAATTAAAGAAAAGTTTAGACAAAATGTTAAAGCAGTTAGGCAAGTAATTGTCTAACTAAAAAATAACACAAATTGATTGAATTAAATTAAATTTAAATAAATTAATTATAAATAAAAATATATTTTAGGAGAATAAAAATGAAATTTTACGATTTTAAAGCAAAAAAAATAAATGGACAAGAAGTAGAAATGAAAGATTACGAAGGAAAGGTAGTTTTAATAGTTAATACAGCTAGTAAATGTGGTTTTACACCTCAATTTGCAGAATTAGAAAATTTATATAAAGAATATAAAGATTCAGGATTAGAGATACTAGGTTTTCCATGCAACCAATTTGCAAAACAAGACTCTGGAAGTAATGAAGAAATACATTCATTTTGCCAGTTAAATTACGGAGTATCATTTAATATGTTTGAAAAAATAGAAGTCAACGGGAAAAATGCACATCTACTTTATAGATTTTTAAAAGATGAACAAGGTGGAATAATGGGAAGTGATATAAAATGGAACTTCACAAAGTTTTTAATAGATAGAGATGGAAATGTAGTAAAAAGATATGCTCCAATTGTAAAACCGAGCAAAATAGAAAGTGATATAAAAGATTTATTAAAATAATTTAGCATTAAAATATTTCAAATGAAATTCTTAAAAATAAAAATTATAATCAGATATTGATGTATTTTTTAGTTAAATTTACAAATAATAAAAAAGGATTATAAGTAAATAATTAATA
Source organism: Clostridium sp. 1001270J_160509_D11 (assembly GCF_015667935.1). GTDB lineage: Bacteria > Bacillota > Clostridia > Peptostreptococcales > Peptostreptococcaceae > Intestinibacter. The sequence goes on from NZ_JADPET010000101.1 coordinate 10,045, forward strand.
AATATAAAGGAGAAAAATATGATATACGATTATAAAGTTAAAGATACAAACGGCGAAACAACTTCCTTAGATAATTATAAAGGAAAAGTACTTTTAGTAGTTAATACTGCTACGGGTTGTGGATTTACACCACAATATGAAGGGCTTCAAAAATTATATGATAAATATAAAGACAAAGGCTTTGAAGTATTAGATTTCCCATGCAATCAATTTTTTGAACAAGCTCCGGGATCTGATGAAGAAATAAAAAATTTCTGTACAACAAATTATGGTACAACTTTCAAACGTTTCTCAAAAATAGACGTAAATGGTGAAGGTGCGGATCCAGTATATAAATACTTAAGAGGGCAAGCACCAAGTGCTACAGAAGACGAAAAATCTCAAGAGCTATACGAATTTTTGAGCTCAAAAGGATTTAATACGAGCGGTGATGATATTAAATGGAATTTCACTAAATTCTTAATCGATAAAGATGGAAACGTAATAAAAAGATTTGCACCAACTGATGATCCAGAAAAAATAGAAACTGGAGAAATAGTTGGTGGATTTGCTCACAATCAAGTATTCGCATTAGCTGATGCTGTAGTAGATGCA
>NZ_JADPET010000102.1 GCF_015667935.1 Clostridium sp. 1001270J_160509_D11
CTATATATATCAATTTTTTAATTGTACTCATACAAATTTGCTTTTATATATTTTATAAATAATTATTTTCACATCAAGTCATTTAATAGTAAAATATACCTATGCAATCTTTAATTTACGGAGGAAAATATATGATTAAAAAGGTAGCTGCAATAAATGATATGTCTGGAATTGGAAAGTGCTCTCTTAGCGTTGCTCTTCCAATATTATCAGCTTTAAAAACTCAATGCTGTCCTTATCCAACAGCAATATTATCTAGCCAAACTGGATATCCAAAATTCACATATTTAGATTTTACATCTCATATGAAAGAATACGGCGAAACATGGAAAAAACTAAATGTAGGCTTTGATACTATATATAGTGGCTTCTTAGGTTCTATAGATCAAATAGACATTGTTTCTGATTTTATAAATCAAAACAAAAATGCCTATGTAATTGTCGACCCTGTTATGGGCGATGGTGGAAATTATTATCAAACTTTTAATGATGAAATTTGTAATAAGATAAAAGATTTAGTAAAAGTATCTGATTTAGTAACACCTAATTTAACAGAAGCATGTCTTTTGACTAATAATAAATATCACACAAATTATACATTAGAAGATACATTAAAATTAGCAAAGGAAATAGCTAATTTAGGTCCCAAAAAAGTAATAATAACAGGTATATTAATAGATGATAATATTATAAATTTAGGATACGATAAAGAAAGTGATGAATCATTTTCATATTCATTAAAATATAATAATAAATCATATAGCGGTACTGGCGATATCTTCACTTCTATAATTTCAGGTCTTATAACTAATGGATATGATTTTAAAGAGTCTATAAAAATAGCTTCAGATTTTATATTTAAATGTATTTCATATACAGGCAAATACGATACTGACCCTAATGATGGCGTATTTTTTGAAATCTTTTTAAATGATTTAACATCATTAAATAATTAGATATTGAGTTCTACATCCTCCCTTATTTTTATATAAATATATTATAGATTTTATGGCATAATCAATGTAAATTAATAATAATTTACTACTTGCCTTTTATTCATAATATAAAAAAGGGAGGATTTTTATATGAATATAAATCAAAAAGCTCAAGAATTAGCCAAATTAATAAAAACTACAGATGAGTTTAAAACTATGAATAGATATAAGAGAGAAATTGAAAAAAATAAAAATATTAAACGACAATTAGATAGTTACTTAAATAAAAAAGATAAAATTTATACTAAACACAAAATAGACGAAGCCAATCGAAAAGTTTCTCAACTTGATAGAGAATATTCAAAAGTTTTTCAAAATCCACTAGTAGAAAATTACTTTAAAAGTACACAAAATTTCAACTTACTTATGCAAAGTATATATAAATCAATTGAAGAAGAACTTCTAAGATAATATTTATCACATTTAAGTTTAAATTTTATTATTATTAAATTCCCCTCTACTATGTTGCTTTTATATTGTTTAAGACTTATTATTTAAATATATACTCCCTAAAAAAGCTCTATTAATATTGCTTTTTTAGGGATATTTATACAAACTCTTTTAATAAAAATTTTATCATTTTAAAACCTGCATTTATAAGTAGATTGACTATATAAAACTATAGCTTTATTTAAAAATAAGGGGGATTAATATGAGTTCATTACAAACAAATAAAAAAAGACTTTCTTCTAGCAAAGAAATTTGTAAAAGAGAGTCCGAAGTTTTGGCAAAAACACAAAAACTGCCATATTGTCCAATAGCGTTTGAATCTGGAAAAGGCGCTCTTTTATACGATTATGAGGGAAATGAATATATAGATTTATTGTCTAGTGCATCTTCAGCTAATATTGGACATGGTAATTGTGAAATTGCCCAAGCAGTCAAAGATCAAATGTCTAAACTAGCTCAATTTTCTACAGTTTACTTTTCCTGTAGAGAGCCTGTTGAATATGCAGAAAAATTAATACAGTTATACCCTGGGGATAATAATAAAAAAGTATTATTTTCGACTACAGGCTCAGAATCAATAGATGCCGCAATAAAATTATCAAAGGCCTATACGGGTCGAAATAAAATAATTTCTTTTAATGGTGCTTATCATGGGAGTACTTTTGGTGCTTTATCAATATCTGCAATAAGTTTAAATATGAGAAGAAAAATTGGCTCCATCTTGCCAGATATTTATCACTTTAATTATCCAATTTGTATTAAATGTCCATATGAAAAAAATGAATCATCATGTACTTTAGAATGTCTAAAAGAAATAGAAAATGCATTTAATTTATATCTTCCACCTGAAGATGTAGCCGCAGTATTTTTTGAGCCAATAGCTGGAGACTCTGGTATAATTGTACCGCCTAAAAAATATGTACAAGCTTTATTTTCACTATGTCAAAAATACAATATATTATTTGTCGTTGATGAAATTCAACAAGCTTGGGGTCGAAGTGGCAAATTCTTTTCAATTGAGCACTTTGATATAGAGCCTGATTTAATAGTTATGGGTAAAGCATCTGGTGGAGGTCTTCCAATGGGTATAGTTATGGGTAAAACTCCAATTATGGATAGCTTAGATGCACCAGCCCATGTATTTACTATGTCCGGCAATTCAACCGTATGTGTTGCCGCTTTAAAAATGCTAGAAATTTTTGAGAGAGAAAATCTAGTAGAAAAGTCTAGAATTAAAGGAGATTATTTTAAAAATAAGCTTCTAAGCTTAAAATCTAAGTACAGTATAATAAAAGACGTCCGCGGAATGGGTCTTTCAATAGGAGTTGATTTAGACAACAAAACATCTACTACTAAAGTAATCTATTACTGCCAACAACATGGTTTAGTTTTAATTTCTATAGGGCAATGCACATTGAGAATCCAGCCTCCTCTTGTAATAACTTATGAACAAATAGACAAAGCAATATATATAATTGAACAATCTATAAAATCTTTACTAAATAATGAAATACCTGATAGTGCTTTATCTGTAATAAACGGATGGTAATAATATAGTATTTAAATAAAAACTATTAGACTTGACTAATTTTTATTTTAAACAGGGGGTAAACTTATGAAATATAGAATAAAAAACTCTATTTTATCTCAAATAAAAGAAAGTTATGCAACTGGCGATAAAAATATTTTAAACGATATAGAAATAGATTGTTCTGAAGGAATTAACTTAGTTTCATTTTCTAAGATAGCAATAGAAGCTTTTAATTCTATCGATTATACTATAATACAAGACTATCCTCATTCAACATGCCTTCAAGAATCTATAATAAAGTTTTGGAATAAATACACTAATACAAAACTAGATTATAACAATATTACGCTATATGACGGTTCTATAGGTGCATTATTTTTAATAAATAAATTGTTTATAGAAAATGGCGATAAAGTTCTAGGACTTTCACCACAATTTCCAGAATACGGCGCAGATGTATTTATGTGTGGTGGTATTTTCAATACTTATAAGTTAAACCCTAAAAATAATTACAAATTTATTGTAGATGAGTTTTTAGATTTAATAAACGACGATTTAAAATTAATTTATATAGACAACCCAAACAATCCCACAGGACAGATAATAAACTTAGATGATATAAAAAAGATTGTAGATTTGGCTTATACAAAAAATATAGTTGTATTGATAGATGAAGCTTATGGAGATTATATGAATCCTAAAAATTCAGCTATAAATTTAATTTATAAATACGAGAACTTAGTCGTTTCAAAAACATTTTCTAAAGCTTATGGTTTAGCTGGGCTTAGAGGTGGTTATTCTATTCAAAATAAAAACTTAACTAATATAATGAATAACGTCCATACACCTTATGAAATGGGTTCTATAACTAGATATATTTCATCAAAAGTTATATTTGACTATGAATTTTTGCTTAAAATGCAAAATTCCAATAAAAAAATAAAAGAAAAACTCATAAAAAATTATAAAAATCTAAGTATATCAGAAACAGGACAAACAACTTCTATAATGCTTGTGACTCACAAAAATAAAGATATCGATTTACAAAAGGAATTTTCAAAGTTAAAAATAAGTGTAATCTCTTGTAGCTCATTTAACTCACTTAACAAAAATTCTATTAGATTTAGACTTCCTTCTTCTATATATTTAAATATATTAATAGAAGCGTTTAGTATTATAGATGATATAGATTAAAAAACGACTGTAAACTAATTACAGCCGTTTTATTTATACTTTCTTTAAAAATTCAACAGGATCTTTTCTAGATGCTATTTTCGCAGGAATAAAACCTCCAATAAGAGTTATTAATATACTTATTACGATTAAAATCAACGTATTTTCTATTTTTAATACTGCTATGTTTGGTAAATCTATAATTCTCTCTAATATAAAATTCATAGGCATTATAAATACATACGCCATAAATACGCCAAAAACTCCAGATAATAATCCTATTATGATATTTTCTATATTAAATAATCTTATAATATCTCTTTTTTTACTTCCTAATACTCTCAATATGCTAACTTCTCTTTTTCGCTCAAGAGTTGATGCATAAGTCAGTACAAATATAGTTATTAGAGATATTAAAAATACTAAACTTCCAAAAACTATCAAGACTATTGTTATTGCCCTCATAATACTTGTAGATAATTTATTTATAGGAGTTGAAGTATCTTTATATAATACTTTTTCATCTTTAGGTTTATCTTTGTTGTAATTATCTAAATACTCTATTATATCACTCTTACCTTCAAAGTCTTTTGGATAAATAGTTATTGATGAAGGTAAAAACGATGCTCCAAGCGAACTCAACATTTGATTTTTTGTTACGGATTGATTTATATTATTTAATATATTTACTCCAGATATTTTAGTAACTACGCCTTCATTAACGTTGCTATTTTTGAATTTTTGACCAGTTATAACATTGTAATCTGAATTTTCTTGTGCTTTTACTATATCTGATTTTATACAGTTTTCAATATAGTAATTGCAAAGCTCATTGCTATAAGATATTCCTTGTGGCAAATCATATAAGTTGTTGCTTTTCTTTGCTCTAAGTATCCCAGTTATGCTTATAGTTATAGCTTTTTTTGAATTATATAATTCGTCTAAATTCTCTTCACTGCTATCTATATAAAAATAATTATTGTTTTTCTTATAAAATTCATTATTTAAAATAATTTTATATTCTTTACCGATTAATTCATCAAATTCTATTTTTTTATTATTGTTATAATTTACACCAAGGGCATTTAAAATCTCAGTATCTAATCGATTATATTCATCTACAACTAGTACAACTTCATTTTGATTTGTCGGATAATATCCATACAATAAATCATAATTTTGTTCTAGATATGTTCCATCTCCATAATCTTTTGGATAAGATGATAAATTAATACATGAGGTATCTAAAATCGATATCTTTCCATCCTCATCTTTTTTTAGTATATTCATATTAACTTGGCTTTCATAAGATATCGCAGAGAATAAACTCTTGTCCATATTTTTTATATATTGTATATATTTTTGAGTTATTTGATTTTTATGTTTTGAGTCATCTTCGTCTGAATCATATGGATAAATTACGTTTTCATCTTTATGTGATTTTAAATCGTCTATATTCTCTGTATCTTGTTTATCTGAGTCTGTTTTATAAATATAAGAATTATTATATACTTTATCTATAACTATAGGATAGTTTGCCAACGAATCATTTTCATAATTATTTATCTTTTCATTAAAACCTTCAATTAGTGCTACTATTAATGCAATCCCCATAATACCTATACTTGAAATTAATATATAAAAGAATGTTCTGAGTTTTTTATTTGAAATATCTCTTATTGCCAACCTAATTCCTGTAGAGATTTTTAACTTTGTTTTATTTAGCTTAATTGGCTTTTGATGCAATTCATCTTTTAAAGGGTTTGTATCTTCTATTACTTCTCCGTCTCTAACAGTAATTATTCTATTTGCATACTTTTGTGATATGTGAGGGTTTTGTGTTACCATAATAACTAATTTATCTTTAAAAACATCTTTTATTAAATCCATTATCTCCATGCTACATCTACTATCTAAGTTTCCAGTAGGCTCATCTGCAAGGATTATTTTAGGGTCATTTACAAGTGCTCTAGCTATTGCAACCCTTTGCATCTCGTCTTTAGAAAGATACTCTGATGTCTTTTTCATATAGTCCTTAATTCCTACTTTATTTAATGCTTCTATAGATTTTTCTTGGATTTCTTGTTTAGATAAATCGCTTAATGATACTGCCATCTTTACATTTTCTAATATACTCAGGTGAGGTATGAGGTTGTAATTTTTAAATATAAAACCTACTGTAGTATTTCTATATGAATCCCAATTAGAATCTGTAAATTCTTTTGTAGGTTTCCCATTTATAATTAGATCCCCTTTATCAAAATGTTCTAATCCTCCAATTATATTTAGAAGTGTTGTTTTTCCTGAGCCACTAGCTCCTAGTATTGTTACAAATTCACTTTCTCTAAACTTTAAATTTATTCCATCTAAAGCAATCTGTCTGCTTCCTCCTGTTATGTAACTTTTATAAATATTTTTTAGTTGTAACATAATGCCTCCTAAATATATATACTTCAACAATCTTAGACATAATACTATTTTAATATATTTTGTTAATTATTATAAGAGTATTATGTTAATAATATATGAATTATTAATCTTTTATTAAATTTTACATTAAGTTCATATTTCTTATTTATAATTTTATAGTATAATTTAGTTAATATAAATTTATACTTGATATATAAAAAATTTTTGAGGTGCTTTAAATGTTTAATATATTAGTGATTGAAGATAACAAAAATATGAGAAAACTTATTTGTGCTACTCTAAAACAAAATGGATACTCAACTTTTGAAGCTGAAGATGGCGAAGTTGGTCTTGATGTATTAGATAGTACACATATTGATTTAATAATATGCGATATAATGATGCCTAATATGGATGGGTACGAATTTACAGAGACGCTGAGGGAAGCTCATTGTGAAATTCCTATAATAATAGTAACGGCTAAAGAAGAATTAGAAGATAAGAAAAAAGGATTTTCTATAGGTGCTGATGATTATATGGTAAAACCTATAGACTTTGAAGAGCTTATTTTACGAATAGGCGCTATACTTAGACGTTCAAAAATTGTAAATGATCATAAAATAACTGTTGGAAGTACAATCCTAGATTATAATTCCTTATCAGTTACTTATAATGGCGAATGTAATACTTTACCGAAAAAAGAATTTTATCTTTTATTTAAATTAGTTTCATCTCCAGATACTATATTCACTCGTAGACAACTATTAGATGAAATTTGGGGAATGGAAAGTATGGCAGATGAAAGAACTGTAGATGTACATATTAAAAGAATTAGAGAACGCTACAGAGATTCTAAAGATTTTGAAATAATTACTGTCAGAGGACTTGGATATAAAGCGGTGATACATTCATGATAAGAAACTTACAGACCAGACTTATCTTATTTATAATTTTTATAGCAACATTTGCTGGCTGTTTTTCATTTTTACTGTCTTTTTTCTTTTATGGCAGCAGTTTAGAAAACAATATAAAACAAAATCAAACAAAAATAGCAGAAAATATTTTGTTGTTACACCAAGAAACAGATTTTCCACTTGAGAAAATAATTTCTATTGATTTTAGCAATGAATACGAATTAAAAGTAGTTAATGATATTTCAAATTATAAAAATATAACTAAAGACAATGATATAATATATTCTGAAAAACCATTACTACATTCAGTCACAACAATTGTAAAAATCGAAGATAAGTATGTAGTTATATCTACTACTCCAAAGAATAATTTATTTTTCTATACAATGATAAATAGTGTATTATCAATTTCTTCTACTTTATTATTTATGTCAATTATAATTACCGTATTAAGTAAGAAAATTTTAATGCCTATCAGAAATTTAAATTATGCAACTGGTGAAGTTTCTAAAGGTAATTTTAAAATACAACTTCCTATTCCAAATGATTTTGAAATGGGGTCATTAACTGCGAAATTTAACTCTATGGTTAGAGAATTAAATAGTATAGAAACACTTAGAAATGATTTTATAAACAACGTATCTCATGAAATTAAAACTCCAATATCAACTATACAGGGGTTTTCTAATTTATTAAAAGACGATACTCTTTCAAAAGAAGATAAAAATGAATATCTAGATATCATTATCAGTGAGACATCTAGAATATCTAATTTAACTAGCAATATATTAAAACTTACTAAACTTGAAACACAGGGAATAATTACAGATAAAACATCATTTTATCTTGATGAGCAACTGAGACATTCTATACTTATTTTACAGAGAGACTTATCAGAAAAAAACATAGATTTAGATATAGATTTAGATAAAGTTCAGATTTATAGCAATGAAGAATTACTACAACAAGTTTGGTTAAATCTTCTTTCAAATGCTATAAAATTTACTAAAGAAAATGGGAAGATTTCTATACAACTTATGGATACTGAAGATACTGCTACAGTAAAAATCACAGATAATGGTATAGGAATGAAACCTGAAAGCTTAAATCATATATTTGATAAATTCTATCAAGAAGATAGATCACATTCAAGTAATGGTAATGGTTTAGGACTTCCTCTTGTAAAACGTATCGTCGATTTATGCAGCGGTACAATAAGAGTCAAAAGTTTATTAGGCGAAGGTTCATCCTTTACAGTTGAATTGCCTAAAAATAATATTAAAATAGAGGGTTAGTATAACCCAAATACACTTTTAATTACTTAAGGGAGGATAAAATCCTCCCCTTTTTCATTATATCTAAAATAATAATCTAATTTTAAACTAGATATTTATAATCTCGATATATTTTATAGTTTTTTATTTACCCATTGATTGAATCATCTTTTGGATATACATATAGTAATTGTTCCACATATCATTCATATTGTCTAAATCGTCTGATGTTGTTATATATGGAGTGTCCATTGTCATATATTGATTTGACATATTTCCCATATATTGCATTGGAGTCATATCATACATTGGATTTACATAGCTATATTGATATCCACAGTCATTCATACAACCACAAGTATTTTGATATCCACAATCTTGTTGTTCTGGAGCTACCTGTATTATTTCATCATTGTTGTCTTGGCATCCATAGTTGCTATAATCATATACAGAGTATTCACATGTGTCTTTTTGAGTTTGGCATCCACAGCTATTAGATTCTACTTGAGGTTGATAATTACAGCTATTCATTTGTTGTTTGCTTCCTGTATTGCATCCACATGAATTTTTAGTTTGTTCAGGATTTACACAACTATTCATGCAGTTATTTAATTTAGTGTTACATTTATTTATTAGGTCTTCACATTTTTTAGATTTACTTTCCATTTCTTTTATTTTTTCTTCAGCATTTTTGTAACATTCTAAAGTTTTTTGTTCATATTTTAGAGTTTGGTTGTATAAATATTTTGCTTGCGCGTTGTAGTTTTCAGCTTTTTCATAAGCACATTTTGCATTTTGACAATTTTCTGCTGCTTCTTGTTCTAAATCTTTTGCTTCTTTATAAAGACATTTAGCTTTACAACATAATTCTTCTGCTTTATTTAATAATTCTTGAGCTGTACAATTTGCATTTTTTGCTCCTTTATCTGCATCTTTTGCATTTTGCATTAAGTTGCATGATTTTTGAGATAAATTCTTTGCATTTTGTTCTAGTGCTTTTGCATCTTTAAGTGCGCACATAGCTTTATCTTCATATTTTACAGCTTTATTGAATAATTCTTCTGCTCTTTGTGCTAAGTCTGCACATTTATCTTCACATTTGATTTCACATTCTTCACATGGACAAGTATATTCTTTTATTTTTGGTTTACATTTAGTTGGTTTACAGCTATCTATTGCATTTACTGATTTATCAGGAATACAGCTTTTTGGAGTGTATTCAGTTGTTGGTTTAGTACAATTATATTTATCTTCGTATGCATCTTCCTTTTTTGGGCAATAATTCATATTTTTGCTGCTGCAAACATTCCCCTGATTATTGCACCCACAAGATTTCTTTTTCTTTCTCATGATAAGTCATTCCCCTTTTTGATAGAAAATTTACAAAAAGCCTTAATTTAAATTAATTTAAATTTTATAGACTTTCAAAACATATATATATTTTTATTTATTATATTTGTTTATTATAATTATATGTAAAGTTAAAAAACTGGTTACAAGAGGAATAAAAGTCTGTTTTAAAAAATCTATGCTGAAAATCCGAGATAAAAATAATAAATTATAAATATTATAAATGTCATAATTAATATTTTTTCTAAATAAACTAAAATAATATCCTTATAATCAATAAATCTCATATATACTCTAATAAAAATTATATTTGTTGTAAGTGATATTCCCTGGCAAATAATAATTATTGCAATCGTCAATCTAGATATAAATGTAATCCCATTATTTAATACTTCAATAGAATAAATTTGATTAAAAAATCCTAATACAATTAAAAGCTTCACTAGAAATAAAAGTTACAGAAAACTTATTTAGTGCAGGACAATTTAATGGTACATCAGGAT
>NZ_JADPET010000103.1 GCF_015667935.1 Clostridium sp. 1001270J_160509_D11
ATGTAAAGTATATTATATATATATTATCAAAATATGTCATAATAAAACTTTTTAACAATATATTGAATTTTTTATTTTTTTGTATTGCATATTAATCTAATAGTTATAAAATAGTAATAAAGGTTATTTGAAATCACTATTAAAGGAGGTTATAATATGCAAGATAATTATACTATGCCTATTTATCAAAAAATTGCATTAGATTTAGCTAATAAAATTTATACAGGTAGTATAGTTGAAGGAAGTACATTATACGGTCGTTCTGTTTTAGCTGGAAAATACAATGTTTCTCCAGAAACTATAAGACGTGCAATAAAACTTCTAGAAGATATTAAAATCGTTGAAAGCGTTAAAGGAAAAGGCGTTATTGTCTTATCTTCTAAAAATGCTCTATCATTTATCAAAAAATATCAAGATATCACTAATATTTCATCTTACAAAAGTAGTTTATATAAATTGCTTGGAGAAAAATCTAAATTAGAAAATGAAATTGTCGAAACATTAAACAAAATAATCGACTATTCAAACAGACTAGAAATTATAAATCCATTAGTTCCAGTTCAATTTACTATTGAAGAAGATTGTAAATACATAGGTAAAACAGCAGGCGAAACTAAGTTTTGGCAAAATACAGGTGCAACAATTGTTGCTGTAAAAAGAGGCGAAGAACTTATAATATCTCCTGGTCCATATATAGAATTCTTAGCTGGCGACTTGCTTTTAGTAGTTGGAGATAAACATATCTATAACTCTGTCCCAGCTTTTTTATATGATAATAAATAAAAAATCGTTACTTAAGTCTTTTGCTTAGGTAACGATTTTTATTTTTAAAATATACTTATATTATAAATATTTTATTTTCATAAAAATCACCACAAGTTTAAAACTTATGGTGTTTTCTAGCATATATCATAATAATAATCTATTAACTTATTTGCACGACTTGGATGCGCTAATTTTCTAAGTGCTCTATTTTCAATTTGTCTTGCTCTTTCTCTCGTTACATTAAAAGCCTTTCCTACTTCTTCTAGTGTTTTCTTTTCTCCATCTTTTAATCCATATCTAAGCGATAATATTCCTTTTTCTCTATCACTCAATGTCTCTAGTACTTCTTCAATTTGTTCTGAAAGCATTGAAGTTGTGACGATTTCTTCTGGAGATTGTGTTTTTTTGTCAGCGATTATCTCTTCTAACTCTGTATCATCTTCTTGTCCTATTGTAGAGTCTATTGACTGCGTTTTTTGAGATATTCTCAAAACTTGTATTACTTTTTTTAGGGGCATATTCATTTCTTTTGATATTTCTTCTGGTCTTGGTTCTCGTCCTAATTTTTTTGAAAGAGATGATGATACACTCGATACTTTATTGATTTTTTCTATCATATGAACTGGAACTCGAATAGTTCTACCTTGATCTGCTATTGCTCTTGTAACTGATTGTCTAATCCACCATGTAGCATAGGTGCTAAATTTAAATCCTTTTGTATAATCAAATTTTTCAGCCGCTTTTATAAGTCCTAACGTTCCCTCTTGAATTAAATCCAATATAGGCATTTCTTTTCTCGCATATTTTCTCGCTATACTCACAACTAATCTAAGATTTGACTCTATTAATATTTGTTTTGCCTCTTCATCCCCCTCAGAAATTCTTTTAGCTATTTCTAACTCCTCTTGCTTACTCAATAATGGTATCTTCCCAATTTCTTTTAAATAAATTTTCATGGAATCATCTAGGTTGGCAGATTGATTTGAATAAATTTCTTTTGAACCCTCTGATACATCTTCAACATCCGTCTGTGTTGGATTTTTCTCTAGTATCATGTATATTACCCCCTTATTAATAATTTACCTATTTTTATAATTTAGAAAATATTACTCCCTTAATAAAAGTAGTTATGACTTTGACAGTCTATATTTAAATATTTTTGAAGTGACTTATTTTAATTTTGTTTGTATTCTTATAATATTCTACATTTTATTTAAAATTCCTTCTAAATAGTCGATTTTCTGCAATTATCATCTAAAGTAAATTCTATTATTAGTTTATATATCATATTTTCTCCTCATCATAAATAATATTATTTTACACTATATTCCATAATATGTAAATTATTTATTACTGTATTTGACTTTCCAAATCCTTTAGTACTATAATTTTCTTAATCCCGTATAATATAAAGGGGGTGCATACCTTGAAAAACTTTAATTTTGATGAAGAAACAATATATAAAAATAGATGGATTATTCAATTTGTATTGATAGTTGTCCCTTTTATGGGTTCTCTCGATGCAAGTATTGTAAATGTAGTTTTGCCATCTATTAAAAAAGATCTCGGCATAAACTTATCTCTTTCAAGTTTAATAGTCTCATCATATATAGTAACTATTGCAACTACGATTATAATTTTTGGAAAACTTGGTGATTTAAAAGGAAAAGGTCGAGTTTTTTTATATGGAATAATTGTATTTATATTTGGCTCTTTTTTATGCAGTATATCACCTAATATAGTAGTATTGATAATATCTAGAATTATACAAGGAGTTGGCGCATCAATTGTTATGGCAAATAATCAAGGGCTTACTGCTATTGTATTTCCTCCCAACGAAAGAGGGCGAGCTCTTGGAATGTCTGGTTCTGCTGTTGCATTAGGCTCTATCTTAGGTCCTGCACTTGGTGGGTTTATCACAACTTATTTAAGCTGGCATTTTATATTTTTAATAAATATCCCTATAGGAATAATAGCATTTATAGTCGGATATAAAACCTTACCAGGAAGAAATTCTACATCTGATATAAAACTAGATAAATCTGGTGCTTTTATATTTTTTGTATGTATATTTATATTATTTTCATCGCTTTTATTAAGTCAGGATTTTGGATTTAACAATTTATATGTAGGTCTAGGATTTTTAGTAGTATTTATATTGTTGTTTTTATTTATAAGATTTGAAAATAAATTAGAAGAACCTATGTTAAATACAAGTCTTTTTAAAATTAAGTCGCTTTGTCTTAATTTAGTTTGTGCTTTTATTTTTTATTTTATATCTAGTTCAATAAATTTAATTATACCGTTTTATCTGACAGATATATTAAATTATTCGCAAGCAGAAATATCAGCAATTATATTAGTAAATCCTCTTGTGATGTTTTTTATCGCCCCTTTAAGCGGATACTTATCTGATAAAATTGGGCCAAAAAAAGTCACTCTCACAGGTATTTTTATTATAATATGTTCTATGTTTTTAATGATTCAATTTAATGAAAATACATCTAGATTATTTTTAGTTAGTTCACTTTTTATTTTTGGATTTGCAAGTGGTACGTTTAATTCACCTAATACAACACTTGTTATGAGTACAGTCCCAACAAAAGATCTCGGAATAACAGGTAGTATAAACTCTCTTATAAGAAATTTAGGTATGGCATCTGGTACATCAATCTCTACATCAATTCTTTATCATCAAATGAGCAAATTAGCAGGTTATAAAGTAAAAGATATAGTATATGGCAGTTTTGTCTATGGTATGAAGAGTGTATTTGTTGTTTTACTTATTTTCTCTTTTGTTTCATTTATAATATCTAATATAGACAGAAAAATAAATAACTATTAAATTTATATAAAATTGGAGCTAATTTATAGCTCCTTTTTTAATTCTAAGTAAATTATTAGTCTAATTCATCTATAATGTCTAACAATTCATATACTTCGCTGTACTCACACATAATTCCTTCTTTTAGCATATCTCTAAATTCATCAGTGTTTACTAGCTTAACTCTAGAGACTTCTTCCTTTTGAAGAGTTACATCTTCAAGTTCTACATCTTTTCTTAAAAAATATATATCCCAAATCATCCCTAGTCTATTTTTTAATAATGACTTTACTAAATTACATTCTTCTTCCTTAGCTTCAATGCCTAATTCTTCTTTTAATTCTCTTATACATCCTTGTCTTGTTGTCTCACCAGATACTACCCTTCCAGTTGTAAGAGCCCATATCCCAGGAAGTAGCTGACATTTTTCTGATCTTTGTTGAATTAAAATTTGTTTTTTAGAATTTATAACCCAAACTTCTGTAGCTAGATGATATTCATCTTTATCCCATTTTTCGTATTTACCTTTTTTTCTTCCTGTAAAATTACCATCTTTGTCATATATATCCCAATATTCCATAGTAGCACTCCCTTATATAATAAAAATTTACTTTTTCGTTATTAATATATTTCAACATCATAAAGGACTATTCAAAATGAACAGCCCTCTTGTTTTATATTTCTTCTACAAATTCAATAACACCTTCAGCAAGTCTTGATATTCTTGCAAGAGAATATACATCGAATCCCCTATCTTCAAGTTTTTTACGTCCAGGTTGGAATGATTTTTCTATAACTATTCCTATCCCTTCTATAGTAGCTCCAGCCTCTTCTATTAATCTAACTCCACCTTGTGCTGCCTCTCCGTTAGCTAAGAAGTCGTCGATTAATAATATCTTATCATCTTTATCTATGTACTTTTTAGATAAAGTAAGTTCATAACTAGTCCCCTTTGTAAATGATGTTACTTTAGTTTGATAAACTTCTCCGTTTAATATTTTAGATTGTTGTTTCTTTAGTATTACCATTGGCACACCTAGTTTTATAGCTGCCATAACAGCCGGTGCTATTCCTGAACTTTCTATAGTAAAGACTTTTGTTATTCCTCTATCTTTAAAGTAATTTGCAAAATCTTCTCCTATATTGTGCATAAGAACTGGATCTACTTGATGATTTAAGAATCCATCAACTTTCAGTACAGTTTCGTTTACAGCAGTCCCCTCGTTAAGTATTTTCTCTTGTAATTCTTTCAAGTCTGTCACCTCATTTATTTATTTAAAACTATTTAGCTAATTATATCACAATATATTTTGTCTGTATACAAAACAAACTACATAAAACAAGTTTTTTCAACTTTTTTCGCAATTATATAAAATACCTTACATATTAAAAAACAATATTTTTTTATCGTTAAACGATAAGTAACAATTGACTACTTTTTCTTTCTCTGTTATTATTATTTTATAACAAAATAAAAATTATTTTGGAGGTTATTATGAAACAAAATGAATTGGCAAAATCATTAAAATTATTTATAGGATTAACTTGTATAATTCTTGCGATTTGTGGATTTGTAATTGTGCCAAAATTAGCAAGCGATATATCTATATCAACTCCACAATTTCTCCCATTATACTATCCATTTATAATATTTATATGGATTACAATAATTCCTTTTTATGCAGCGTTATTTGAAGGCTGGAAAATTTCAAATGAAATAAATAAAGATAATTCTTTTTCTAAGAAAAACATAGATTCTTTAAATAGAATTAGAAGATACGCTCTATGTGAATGCTTTTTATATTTTGTAGGCGCTCTTATTTTATTATATTTTAATTTGCTACATTTAAGTATTTTAATTATAATATTATTTGTGATATTTATAGCTATGTGTATTTCAGTATTTACAGCTGTACTTGCACATCTTGTACAAAAGGCTTGTGATTTAAAAGATGAAAATGATCTTACAATATAAATTGTGTAAAATATAGAGGTGATCTTATGATAAGAATTAATTTAGATGTCGTCTTGGCAAAAAAGAAAATGAGCGTAACAGAGCTTTCTGAAAAAGTCGGTATAACTATGGCCAATATTTCGATTTTAAAAAACGGCAAAGCAAAAGCAATTCGTTTTACGACACTAGATAAAATTTGTGAAGTTTTAGAATGCCAGCCTGGCGATATTTTAGAATACATAAATGATGATAAATAATAAAGTGATAGATTTAACTATCACTTTATTTTTATTTTTATGTTTATATATATTTTGTATTTATATATTTTAATCTATCATGTTTTTAGATATTATTCTGTAATTTATGAGTTACTTTATCTCATCAACTATTCCTACCATCTTAAGAAGAACTTTTGCATTTGTTGTAACACATCTTCCCTCTTGTATATTATAATCAAATTTAATTTCGTTGTTTTGATAATACTCAGCAAAATGATAATTTACAGCATTTATACTTTTATCACTTTCTAAATTACAAAGCTCAAAGTCGTGAGTTGAGACTAATGTTATACTCCATGGCTGAGATAATTTTTTAATAGATTCAGTAGCACATATTATTCTATCTGCTGAATTTGTACCTTTAAATATCTCATCTATCAAGCATATCATAGGTCTTTCATGTTTGTTGTACTCTGTCATTTCTTTTATTCTTAAAAGTTCAGCATAAAAAGTAGAAATTCCTTTGTTTACATTGTCCTCGACTCTTATAGATGTAAGTATTTTCATAATAGATGTATCGAAGCTAGATGCGAGTACAGGACCTCCCGCATATGCTAAAACTAAGTTTATACCTATGCTTCTTAAAAATGTAGTCTTACCTGACATATTAGAACCTGTTATTACACATGTCTGACCTTTTAAGTCTATGCTATTTCCTACTGCATCTTCAATTTTTATAAGAGGATGTTTTAAATTTTTAAAATCTATATTAGGCTTTTCATTTTTGCATTCATTTATATTGGCAAAAGTATAGTCATCTCTTATATATGTTATAGATGCTAGACTTATAAGTGCTTCAAATTCACCTACTACTTCTAAATAGCTTCTCATATTCTTTCCGTAAGATTTTTTCCATTTATCGAACATATCTATACAGTTAAAGTCCCATAAAAATATCCCATTTAAAATTATATTTCCCAAGAAATTTTGTCTTAACTCTATATATGAGCCTATTTTTTTTAGTGATTTTACTGCATTTATACTGCCGCCATCTTTATTTAAGGTTTCTTTCAATTCATTTAAGTATTTACTTTCAAAAGATGTCTTTTCTATTTCTTTAAAAAGATTATCGTATACTTTTATGTTTTTATAAAAATCTCCTATTGGTGATAGTATAGCTGTGCTTTTAGCCATATTGGCAAATGCTAAAATCAAGTTTATAACTAGTACTGATTTTAATAAATTTTCATATATAGGATTTATTCCTATTAAAGATAATACTGCTAATGCTATAAATATTGCCGGCAATACTATCATAAGAATTTTCTTTATTTTAGATTGACTTTGTGTCTTCTCTTCACATACTTCGATAAACTTTTTGATTTCTTTATTTATATTTTTCTTTTTATTTTGTTTTATTAAATATGAAAGCGTCTCTATTTCATTAGAAAACTCTTTCATAGATGATAATTCTTTTACTGCATCTTGATACTTTATTATGTCTTCTAAGTTGTATTTAGTTTGTTTTAAATGATTTACTAAAGACTTTTTACCATATAGAGTATTTGCACTACAAATATATTGATAAAGTGATCCTTCTCCAAATATGTCTAAATCTTTTAAATAAGGCATATTCTCATCTAGATATTCACTTCCTTTGTCTTTAAAATCGTACCAAGTCCCATTTAACCTTTTTATATATTTATTGTATACTTGTATTTTACTTTGTTTGTATTTTACATCAGCTTCTATATTGCTGTGGTATTTTACAAGAATTAAAAATACTAAAGCAGATATTAATACTAAAAGATAAAATTTATTATTTTTATTAAAATATCCATAAGTTAAAAATACGACCATTAATATAAATAATGCTACTCTTATCCAACTTATCAAATCACTTTTTCTTTTGATCGACTTTAAGTCCTGCTCGACCTTTGCTTTTTCATTTTTAAAAATTTCAATTTTCATTTAAAAATCTCCCTATAAACAATTTTTCCTATACAAAAGAGTATAACAGATTTTACCTACTGTTATACTCTTTTATTTATTAAGATTTATTAAATTTTAATTTATTTTAAGTTGGATATTTTTATTTCTTCTTTTACAATTTTATATAATTAAGATGGATATGCCATCTTTTTATTTATATAATTTATAAATGTATTTGCCATTAGCTTATGTGCTTTTTCGTTTGGATGTATACCATCTTCACAAATATAATCATCTACATTTTGTTCTAATATTATCGGTGTACGTATATCTATTAGATCGCATTTTTGCTTATTTGCAATATCCATAAGCGCAAGGGAATAAGTTTCTTGGTGTTTGTATATTCTATCTATATTTCCCATCCACTTCTTTATATTATCTGTATTTAAACCATTTTTGGCAAACCAATCAAAATATTTTTGTGAAGAAAGTGGCGGTAAATTTGTAAGTATGGGTTCTATTCCATTAGCTCTAAATTTTTCTATAATAGTATTGATACTTTCTATAAATTTAGGTAATGGTGTATTTGGCAGATATTCTCCATCTGGATTTTCAGATATTTCTTTCCAATTATAATCACAGTCATTTCCACCTAATTCTACTAATGCATAATTAGGTAAATCGCCTTTAGATAAACTTTTATCCATAAGTCTCATAGCTTTTGTAACTGTAAGCCCAAATTTAGAATTATTTTTTATTGTAAGTCCTAATTCTTTTTTAGTAAGTTCTATACTACTATCTTTTAATAAAGAATATCTATCTCTACCTTCTTCTAATACTACTCCTTTAAGTACAGAATCCCCCCAAATAGTTATTTTCTTCATATCTATCATACCTTTCTTTCATAAATTTATTTTAATTTTAATTTTCATATCATATATTTTATTATGTAGTATTTAATACTATATTATATCTTTATCTTTACCAAGTCAAGTATTTTTTATAATGGATATTATTTGATGTAGTATTTAATATTATATAATCTATTATTTGTTATTATTGATTATTTTTGTACTACGTGATAAACTTTTAAGATAAATACTTAGCTATTTGAAAGTGTTATTAATATATATGACAAAAGGAGCTGATAAATTTGGATTTTAAAGATTCTCACTACATAAAAGAAATTTTAGAATTTCATCTTCCTAGATTCAATGAACTTCCAGATATAGATTTATATATGGATCAAGTTTTAAATATTATAGAAAATTCATTAATTATATTTTCATCTGAAAATGACGAAAATATAATTACAAAATCTATGATAAATAATTATGTAAAACAAAATGTTATAGAAAAACCATTTAAAAAGAGATATAAAAAATTTCATGTAGCTTATTTAATTATTATTTCTATATTAAAAAAAGTCCTTAGTATATCTGAAATATCTAAAATAATAAATAATCAAGACTATGAAGTAGAAGAGTTTTACAATATGTTTTGTAATGAATTAGAGTACTCTTTAAAAAGTACATTCTTAAATGAAAGTAAAGATGAACAAACTAAATTAATAGATGACAATATACATAATAAAATATTAGTTGCAGCAACTCGCGCTTTTGCAAATAAAGTCTATGTCCAAAAATTAATAGAATTTAATGAAGAAGAGATGACTATAGTAGAGTAATTATAATATATTTTCAAATTATACATTATACACAAATTAGATAATATATAATTAATTAGAATTAAAAAAGCAATTTATATATCTTTAAGTTTTATATTACTTTCGATATATAAATTGCTTTTATTTTTTAAATTTAAGCGCAGTTAAATTTATGTAATCTAAATTTTTCAGAATCTAATTTTAAATCTTCTATTTCTTGATTTTTAGTTATAACAAAGTATTTATTGTAAATATCTTGTCTTATTTTTTCCTCTAATGATTCTACTAAAATAATTTCATCCATATATACAGGTACTCTACCTAAAAACTGCATAAAATGAACTAAGTCGTGTTCAGAATATCCCTTTATCAAAATTGAATTTAATATATCCCTAACTTTATACTTATCATATATATTTACCTTATCTAAGTCTTTATTTATATTTATGAAAACTCCATTTGCCTCTTCTTTAATTTCAAAAATATCGTCTTTTAATAAATTTTTATCTATTTTTGAAAATAAAGCTTTTGGTATAAAATTGATACCTTCTACCCCGTTTAAGTAGCCGTATAACTTGTTATTTATATAATCATCAGAGTTTTCATACTGACTTATATCATTTATATTTTCCATTTCAAATAAATTATAGTAGTCAGGCTTAAGATTTTTTTCAGATATAAATATATTTGCACACAGTGATTTTAATATTTTGCTAGATTCTTTTATAAATTGATTTAAGTAATTTATAAAATCATCAAATTTATAATCGAGAATATGTCCGCTTATATTGAAGCTAAGAGAGCCATAGTATCCAAAATCTGAATTTTCGTCTGTTTGTTTTACATATTCACAATTAAAATTAAGACCTATATCTTGAGGTGTAGGCATTGACATATAATTTATATCTTCATTATTTATGTTGCTTTCTATGTAATTTCTTATACTGTCTATATTATTTAAGTCATATTTTAGTTCTAATTCTTCTAAATCCCAATTTTGCATAAATACTTTACTTGTTACAAATTCTCTATACTCTGATCTAGTAGAAATTTTATCTGTTTTTAATATAGCATCGTAAATCAAGCTTATATTTTTGCTTAATACCTCTCCTACTGTTTTAATTTTTTTGTGAAGTGATTTATATGTTATATCTTCTTCATTAAACTGTATATCAAATACAAAGTCATCACTATCTAAAAAAGCTAGGTATTCACCTTAGA
>NZ_JADPET010000104.1 GCF_015667935.1 Clostridium sp. 1001270J_160509_D11
TCTTGGATATAAAACACCTGCAGAGGTCTTCGCTGCAACATAAACATAAAATGTTGCACTTATATTGACAATCTATCTTATAAAAAAAGACCGTTACAAATTTTAATATGTAACAGTCAAATATTTTTATAATTTATTTAAATCAACTTTGAACATAGGTAATCTAAATTTAACTTATATCATTTTTCTAATTACTGCAAATAAACCACCTATAGATGCTATGATAACTCCTATATATCCTCCAACCCCTGCGTCAGAAGTTTTTGGAGTATCATTACTTTTTGGTTGCCCTATTAATAATTCATCTTCGTTATTATCCTCTGAATCTTGTTCTCCATTAGAATCTCTATCTTTATTTTCATTTATATCTTCTGAATTATCTTGATCTTTTTGATTATTATCTGATTGATCATCTTCAACATAATCATTTATTGGTATTATTTCACTATCGTCTATATCTTCATTTTCATCTACATCTTCTAGATTATCATCTATATCATAATCTTCCTCTATATCTAAATTTCGTTCTTCAACTTGAGTTGGGTTTATTTCATTAGCAAATATTTGTGTAGACCCAAGTGGAACCATACCTGTTGCTATAAATGCACTTAATCCTAATATTTTTATTTTATTTTTCATATTTTACCTCCTAAATCCCACTTTTTTTCACTATCAATTAATTATTTGTTAATTTAATCAATTTATTAAGTTCTGCTTTGTCTATTTTTCCATATATATTTTGGTATGAATAAGAATATCCTTTATTGCTCCAAATTACGTAATTTATACTATCTGCACTGTAGTATGAAATATTTACTCCTTGGATTGTTTCTGTTTTTAAAAATTTTCCATCAGGAATTTCGATTATATCTTTATCTCCTTTTGCTATATCAAATTCAGTACCATCTTTGTATATTATTCGTCCCTGTTTATCTCTATTTTTTTCTCCAATAACAAAATACTTATCAACTTCTTTATCTAAAACCGGAACAGTAAATCCTAAATCTGATTCCATTTTTTTGATTGAACTTACTTCCTTTAATAGATTTTTTTTTGAATCAAAACCTGATACTTTATTATTTTCATCATTCATAAATTCATTTCCATCTTCTTTTAATACTATATTATCTAGAGTATTTATTTTTTGATTGAAAAATACTACACCTATAGCTATAGCAATTATTGAAACTGAAGCAATACTTATAAATTTTTTATGATTTTTTTGTGCTATATTTTGTGCTTTGTTCAAGTATTTTTCAAACCTTATAATTTTTTTTGACTTATTATAGTTATCATACTCCTCAAGTAAAAACTCGTCATCTATATCTCCAAATGCATCCAGAAATTTATTTTCATCAATCATATATATTGACCTCTTTCTTCTAAAAACTCTTTCAATTTTGTTCTAAACCTTGATAATGTCATTTTCACATTACTTTGGCTTAAATTATTTTTTTCAGCAATATCTTTTATAGAATATAAATACCAATATCGCTGAACTATTATTATCCTTTTTTCCCTTGGCAAAGATTTTAAAAATTCATTTATATATTTTGTTAGATATTTTTCTTCCATTTCTGTATCAATATCATTTTGACTAGGTATACATTCTTTTAATTCATCCAGAACTAGTGGCACTTCTCCCTTGCGTTTTTGACAATTCTTGCTTTTATAAATATTTAAAGCTAAATTTCTTGTAATTTTACCTAGAAATGCTTTTAAAATTTTCGGTCTTGTCGGTGGAATTGAATTCCATGTTTTTAAATATGTATCATTTACGCATTCTTTTGAATCTTCAAGGTTATATAGAATATTGTTTGCTATTGTGCTACAATAGCTCCCATACTTTTTATCAGTCTCAGATATAGCATTTTCATCTCTAAACCAATATAGATCTACAATATTATGGTCTTCCAAGTTTTTTCCTCCTTTCATATAATAAGACAACAAAAAATTATGTTGGTCACAGTTTATATTTAAATTTTAATTATATTTTTTTAATTTAATATACAATAAATTTATTCAAAAAAATAGGGACACTTATTTCAAGCATCCCTATGTTCTATAAAATATTCCTATTTGTCTTTTCTTTGTAATAATACTACAGTTTCGCAGTGTGGTGTATTTGGGAACATATCCATACATCTAACTTTTTTAACTTCATATCCGTAACTTTCAAATCCTTGTAAGTCAACTACTAAAGTTTTTGGGTTACATGATATATAGATTATTTCTTCTGCATTAAATTTAGATATATCTCTAACAGCATCTTTGTGTATACCTGGTCTTGGTGGGTCAACTATTATGATGTCAGGTCTTTCTTTTAAGCTGTTTACTGTTTTAGCAACGTCACCTGCAATAAATTCGCAGTGAGTTAATCCGTTTAATTTAGCATTTTCGTTTGCAGCTTCAACTGCCTCTTCTACTATTTCTATTCCGTAAACTTTTCTAGCTTTTTGAGATAAAACTTGTCCTATAGTTCCTGTTCCACTGTATAAATCGTAAAGAACTTTATCTTTATAGTCTCCAACAAACTCTCTAGCCATAGAGTATAATTTCTCAGCTCCTAATGTGTTAGTTTGGAAGAATGAGAATGGAGATATTTTAAATCTAAGACCTAATAATTCTTCGTATATATGATCTCTTCCGTGTAAAACTCTAAGTTCATCACATTTAACCGCATCTGCTAAGTTGTCGTTTAAGCAGTGTAGTACACTTGCTAAATCCGCATCTAAATCTAATCCTAGTAACATATCTTTGTACTTATCCATATCGTAATCTAATTGAGTACTTGTTACTATCATAACCATCATTTCATTAGTTTTGATACCTTTTCTAACAACTAAGTGTCTTAAGTAACCTTTGTGGTCGTTTCCTCTGTAGTATGGTAAACCTTCCGCTCTGAAGAATTCTTCTGTAGCTGTTAATATTTTTATGAAATCTTGGTCTATTAACATACATCCATCAACAGTAACTATATCTATATGTCTACCTTTTTTGTGCATACCTATAGTTAATGGTCCATCTTTCATTTCGTTCCCGAAAGTGAACTCCATTTTATTTCTGTAGCAAGTATTGTTTGGACTTGATTCTATTCCTAAGAACTCAAATCCTTTTATATCATGACTTTCAAATAAGTCTAGTATTTGTTGTTTTTTAATTTCTAATTGTTTTTCATATGGAAGTGATAATATTGTACATCCTCCACATTGTCCAAAGTGTTTACATGCTTGTTCTGTTTCTAGTGGAGATTTTTCTAGTACTTCTAATAATTTAACATCTGCTTTTTGGCTATTAGCTTTTTTTACTGATGCTTTTACTTTTTGACCAGTTATTCCGCCCTTCATTTGAACATTTCTTTTTCCTATTATAGTAGAAGAAGTTCCACCAAACTCCATTTTGCCTACTTCAAATTCAATAATTTCTCTTCTTTTCACTAAATTATCCTCCGTCAATATCTTAATTTTCAATATAAACATTTATTTTGAATATATAGTCTTTATTAATCTATATAATTATTGCCTTTTTAAATCATACTTACTAATTATATTAGATTTTTGCCTTTATATCAAAACCTTTATTATGTAAATTTGCTATATTTGAATTTAAGATTAAATTTAGTCTCTTTCTTCTATCATTTTTATCTCTTCATCAGTTAGTTCACGATATTCTCCAAGTGCTAAATTTTTGTCTAGTTGTAGTTTACCCATAGATAATCTCTTTAAGTATATTACTTTTTTATCTACACTTTCGAACATTCTTTTTACTTGATGGAATTTGCCTTCATGAATAGTAAGCTCTATTTCTGAAATTTCGTCACTTTTCAGTATTACAAGCTCTGCTGGCATAGTTTCGTATCCATCATCTAAAGTAACCCCTTTAGCAAAGGCTTTAATATCATCTTCAGTTACAACACCTTCAATTTTTGCATAATAAGTTTTTGGTACGTGCTTTTTAGGTGATAACACTCTATGAGCTAACTGACCATCATTTGTTAAAACTAAAAGCCCTTCCGTATCTTTATCTAACCTTCCAACTGGGAATGGTTCAAATACTAAATCTTCTTTATCAATTAAATCTAGTACTATTGGATCCCTTTTATCAAATGTTGCAGAAATATATCCATCTGGTTTATTTAACATTAAATATATAAATTCTTTATATGTTACTTTTTCACCATCAAATATTATTTCATCATTTTCCACATCTACTTGTACTCCTGGATTATTTATAACTTTTCCATTTACTTTTACTAACCCATTTTTACAAATTTTCTTTAATTCACTTCTACTTCCATAGCCTAAATTAGACAGTACTTTATCAATTCTTTGTTTCTTAGACAATGCTTTTCCTCCTTCATTTTATATATAATATATCTATTTAATCTTTATTAAGTATAGCTTTTTTGATAATTTTATCTCAAAAACGTATATTATATGTATATCTAGTATCTATTTGTTATTAAAATTTTATCAATTTATGTCTATACGTTTTCACCTTTTAAGTATATAATATTATTGATGGGTAAGTCTTGTAAATTTTTAACTATTTTTGAATTTATGGAGGTATAAGATGTTAGTTTCTGCTAAAGAAATGTTAGTAAAAGCAAAAAAAGGAAAATATGCAGTAGGTCAATTTAATATAAACAACTTAGAATGGACAAAAGCTATATTATTAACTGCACAAGAAAATAATTCACCAGTTATATTAGGTGTATCTGAAGGTGCAGGAAAATATATGTGTGGATATAAAACTATAGTTGGAATGGTTGAAGGTATGTTAGAAGAATTAAACATAACTGTTCCAGTTGCTCTTCACTTAGACCACGGTTCTTTTGAAGGTGCAAAAGAAACTATAGCTGCTGGATTCTCTTCAGTAATGTTCGATGGTTCTCACTATGGAATAGAAGAAAATATAGAAAAAACTAAAGAAATAGTTGCCCTAGCTCACTCTAAAGGAATATCTGTTGAAGCAGAAGTTGGTTCTATAGGTGGAGAAGAAGACGGTGTTGTAGGTGCTGGTGAAGTTGCTGACCCTGCTGAATGTAAGAGAATAGCTGATTTAGGAATAGACTTCTTAGCTGCTGGTATAGGTAATATACACGGTAAATATCCAGAAAATTGGGCTGGATTAAACTTTGAAGTTTTAGGAAAAATCAATGAAGCTACTGGAGATATGCCATTAGTATTACACGGTGGTAGTGGTATACCAGATGAAATGATAAAAGAAGCTATATCTTTAGGTGTTGCTAAAATAAATGTTAATACTGAGTGCCAATTAGTATTTGCTGAAGCAACTCGTAAATACATCGAAGAAGGTAAAGACCAACAAGGTAAAGGTTATGATCCTCGTAAAGTATTAGCTCCAGGATTTGAAGCTATCAAAGCTTGTGTTAAAGAAAAAATGGAATTATTCGGTTCTATAGGACAAGCTTAATTCTAAACAGTTAAAAATATTAACGATTATATAAGGATTGGAGATAATCTCTTCAATCCTTTTTCTTATTTGTATAAATAAAAATGTACTTAGTTTATGCGCCAACAACTTCGTCCGTTGCTTAAAATTCGCTTCGCTCATGGCGCCAACTACTTCGTCCGTTGCTTAAAATTAAAAAAACGAACCTTTGGTTAATAATAATCTTGTACAAGTACAAAATCAATAACAACCGAAGATTCGTAAAATATTTCTATTTATTTAACTTAAATGTCTTTAACTATAGAATTTAGATGCACCTACTAATTGTCTTTTAGAAACAATTTTCGCAAGGTTTTTTAAAGAGGCGATTTTAATATCTTCAAAACTTACTAAAAATACAAATTTAAAATCAGTAAATTCTTCGTTTATATTATAAACCTCAAAATAACATTTTATATTGTCCATACAATAAATATCTTGAAGCTCCTCTTCTATCTCGTCTGTAGTATCTTTTAAGAAACGTCTTACATCATCAAATATTATTTCAAAAAATGATTCGTCAACTGATTCTCCTAGTTCTTCAATAGCCTCTAGTATTTCTTCTTTTGAAAATACTCTCTCTGATAATTCACAGTCAAACACCATGATATTATCTTGATTTATTGAATTAGATATGTCTTGTAAATAACCAATATCTTGGCGTGCATCAAGAATATCTTTAACCTCTTTACTATTTACATGAAAATTCCCTTTTCTATTTTTTAATTTTAATTCTATCATTAAACTTCGCCTCCTCTCAGCAAGCCAACTTAATTATAGTTTATCAATAACATTTTTAATTTCTTTCCAAGAAGAAACTCTAATTATGTTTTTATGATCTATATCTTTATTATAATTACAATCAATTAATATTACTTTTATTCCCCCCTCTGCCAAGTGTAAGGCGTTCATTGGGTGGTCTTCTATAAAAATATCACATTCTAGCTCTTTCGCTTTGTTAAGTTTTCTATCTGTTCCAAGTAAATAAAGAGGCACATATGATAATTCTTGCTTTTTAAGCCAGTCCATAGTAATTTCTTCTAAAGTGGAATTCCTTGCTGTTACAAAGAATAAATTGTTTTCTTTATATAATTCACCAACAACTTCTTTAGCTCCTTCAACAACATGTGCTTCGGAATATGAATTTAAATAATTTGAATGAAGTTTATCTAACATACCTTCAAAAGTATCTCCATATAACTCAGCCCAATATACTGTTGTATAATCTTCTTCAGTCAAATCCCTCTTATATATACTATTTAGATACGGTAGATAATGATATGGACTTGTAATAGTTCCATCAATATCAATACATATATTTAAATTTTTCATAGTCTTTCTCCTGTTTTTAAGAATTCATTATACCATATACTCTAGTATAATTCAAAAAGGTACGTATAGCTATATCTTATTGCAATTTTAACATATAATCACTATTTCTGCACAAAAAAATAAGATAGAAATAGTGTATTTACTTTCTAATTTCTATCTTATTTTTGATTGTATTTTATTCATTTTTAATTGATTCTTCTAGTTCATTAATTTTCTTTTTATATTGATTTATTTTTTCATCTGATTGCTTTATATATTTTTTTATATTTGAAATAGAAGTTATATCTTTATTGTTTACGACATTATATGTTTCTTCTACTGCTTTGTATTTTAATTTATAAGCATCTTTCATGCATTCAGTACATTCATTTAATACTTCTGTGTATTCTTGTTGTGATAATTCTGGTGTATCCATATCGTCGTATATTTCGACTACTCTATCACACATATATTTAGCTTTTTCTATATCGTCTTTAACTTTATCTATATCATTTAAAGATGTTTTTATATCAGTTGCATAAGCTACACATTCTTTTATTGGGTTTAGTGCAATATCTTCTATAGATCTAATGTCTTTTTTGTATTGTTTTATTGTAGATAAATCTTCTTCTACATGGTTTACATCTAAGTTAGATGTGTATATATCTCTGTAGTTCATTACCATTGAATGGTTTTCGCTGTTTTCTATTTGTTTTATTCCGCTAATATACATGTTGCTTATTACTATTGTTGTTGCCAATACTACATATGTACATGCGTAAATACATGCTCGACTAAACTTCTTGTAATTTTTAAATAAAACTATTAAAGGTATCAAATAAAAAAATATAAATACTAATATCCATCTCATAAGCACAATCTCCTTTTCCGCACTCAAACTAAATACTCATTGTAATGTATTTTTAGTATTTACATTTTTTATAAATATTAATCAATAAATAAGAAATTCTTTGTTAGAAAAACATATTTTCTCAATATATTTTTAATCAAGCACTTTAATTAATTTAAAATCAAGATAATCGCTTGATGCAAGAACGTATTCTATACCGTTTCTAACGCCTTTAAGCCCCATTGAAAATGAGTCCTTTCCATGTAAATGACCATAGATTACTTTTTTTACATTATATTTCTCATATAATTTTGTAAACTCCGACTCTTCTAGTTGGTCATTTGTAGGTGGGTAATGAGTTATAACAATTAAGTTAGTATACCCACTTTGGATTGCAGATTGTATCGACATCTCCAGTCTCAATACTTCTCTTTTATATATTTTCATATCATTACTATCAAATTTTACTTCATTAGGACAAAGCCATCCTCTACTTCCACATATCGCATAATCACCGTATGTAAAATATCCATTTTGGATAAAATTCATATCTTCACTTTGATATGCAGCATTTATTTTTGAAAGAGATGACCACCAATAATCATGGTTTCCTTTTATAAAAATCTTCTTACCTGGAAGTGACTCAATTATATCTAAGTCTGCCTTTGCCTCGTTTAAATTCATAGCCCATGAAGTATCTCCAAGAACTAATACCGTATCACCATCTTCTACTGTTTCATTCCAGTTATCGGCTATCTTTTTCTCATGATTGTCCCAATTATCACCGAATATATTCATAGGTTTAGGATTTTCCGTTGAAAAATGTAAGTCACCTATTGCATATAATCCCATAAATTCATCTCCTCTCGCAAATATCTTATTTTACGATAACCTAATTACTATTAATATTTTTGAAATATTATTATTTTATATACATAATAATTTAAAAGCTGCCTCAAAATTTAAGACAGCGTAAAATTATTTATCTATTCTGTGTGTTTTAAAGTCTTCTAAAATATAATCTATTTCTTCTTTTAGAGCAACTATTTCATCTATATCTCTTTCACTATCTATTTTATCAAGTCGTCTTTGGTATTTTAAAGCGCTACTAATTTCCCCTAAATTATATAATTCTTGTATTTTCTTTAATACATCTTTTAGGGTTACAGATTTAGCTTGATACATGACTTGAGCTTTCATTATGTCTTCTCGAATTTCACTCATTTCTTCATCTAATAAAAATGCTGCATCTGCCGCTTTTCTAAGTCTCAATGCTACATTTTCTGGTATGTAGTGCTCGTACTTGTATTTTAAAGAGTGTTCTATAGTTGCCCAGAAATTCATAGCTAAAGTTCTTATTTGGATTTCACAATGTATCTCCTTAGAACCAGCAATTGAATTTATAGGATATTTTATTATTAAATGATAGCTTCTATATCCACTTTCTTTAAAATTAGTTATATAATCTTTTTCATTTATAACAGTCATATCTGTTCTATTTTTTATTAATTCAACAATTGTATATATATCTTCAACAAACTGGCACATTATTCTTATACCAGCAATATCTTCTATTTCACCTTCTATATCATTAGTATCTAATCTATTAGCTTTAGATATTATAGAAGAAATCTTTTTTGTTCTCCCAGTAACAAATTCAATAGGAGAATATTCACCCTTAGTCAAAAATTCTTTTCTTATATTTTTAAATTTTACCTTAAGTTCTTCAACTGCATGTTGATAAGGAGCTAATATTTCATCCCACTTTTCGTAATTCATATTATTCACCTTTCGTCAAATAAATTAACAATCACCATTATTTTACCATAATTTATTTTATTTTTGTATAATAAAGCAAATCAGAGTCTTCTAGTGTATAATCAATTTCATCTAAATCAGCTAAATAGCTTATACAAGTTACTAATGAAGTTCTAAAAAAATAATATTCTTTGTAATTATAGGTTAATTCATTTTCTTTTATAATTTTTTTAAGTAAAGCATCTATATTCATAGGTACTTTAAGGTTTTCTTTTATTTGATTTAAATATTTGTATATAGCTTGTCTATGCTTGTTTATTAAAAGCATAGTGCTGTCTTTATCTAAAACTTTTCTTCCATGAGCTAATACTAGATAATTAAAATCTAAAGATTGGATCTTATCTAATGATTTTAAGTATTCTTCTACGTCTTGTAAAAATAAAAAATCATATTTATTTAATACTTCTTCGCCAACTAATAAATCTCCAGCAAATAAAACACCATCTTTTGTCAGTATTCCGATACTTGCTAGAGTATGCCCTTTTAAATTTATAATTTCGAAATTTGTATTATTTTTATTTAAAGTACCTTCATCTACTATTGTATCTACGTATATTTTTTCTACATTTCTATGAAAAAGTTTTGCTGTCAAAAACTTATTGTGTTTTCCACCTAATATAAAATCTGAAAATAATTCCGGTCTCTCTATAAAAATCTTAGCATTTTCTGAAGCAATAATCTCCACTTTTGGATATGAATGTTTTATTTGCCCACAAGCAGCAACATGGTCTTCATGTTCATGGGTATTTATTATATATTTTGGTATTATTTTTTCATTTTCAAACATCTTAATCATATTTTTAGGTCTTAGTCCATTAAGACCTGGGTCAATTAATAATGCTTCATTATTTTCAAATAAATACACACCTGTATTCGTGCCGCCTTTTACAAAGTATGTATTTCCAAACACCTTCTGTAATTTCATAAAAGTACACCCCTTGTATAAATTCAAATATCCTTAAACTCTTTATATATTATACCATGTATATTTTTCTTATTTATGAATTATTTAGTTTATAATTTATATAATTTATTTAAGTTTATATTTGTAAGACTTTATT
>NZ_JADPET010000105.1 GCF_015667935.1 Clostridium sp. 1001270J_160509_D11
GATCTATATTTTTTTAGTAAGGAATAAAACTTTTTAAACTTAATATAAATACAAATTAATAGAGTTTTTCTTTAAAAATATGTATTATTTAAAAAGGCTTATATCAATATAATTATTAATATAAGCCCTTTGATTTATTATTTATGGTTAACAGAAATATCTACATCTGCTAATGTAGCAACCATTATTGCTTTTATTGTGTGCATTCTATTTTCAGCCTCATCAAATACTTTTGAATACTTAGATCTAAAAACTTCATCTGTAACTTCTAATTCAGCCAAATTATATTTTTCATATATTTCTCTTGCCACTACTGTTTCTAAATCGTGAAATGATGGAAGACAGTGTAAAAATATAACATTTTCATTTTTAGTTTTATTTATCATATCCATATTTACTTGGTAGTCTTTTAATAAGTTTATTCTTTGTTCGTATTGTTCTTCTTCTCCCATAGAAACCCAAACATCAGTATATATAACATCTGCACCTTCTACATCATCTATATCTTCTGTTAGATGAATACTTCCCTTAGTTACTTTTGCTACTTCTTGCATTTCGTTTACTAATTCGTCATTTGGCCACAATTCTTTTGGTGCAAGTGATACAAATTTCATACCCATTTTTACGCATCCTATCATAAGCGAATTGCCCATGTTGTTTCTCGCATCTCCAATATATACAAATTTTATCTTGTCAAAAGGTTTATCTACATGTTCTGAAACTGTCAACAAATCTGCTAAGATTTGAGTTGGGTGGTATTCATCAGTAAGACCATTCCAAACAGGTACTCCTGAATATTTAGATAAACATTCTACTGTTTCTTGTTTATATCCTCTAAATTCTATACCGTCAAAAAATCTTCCCAATACTTTTGCTGTATCTTCCATCGACTCTTTTTTGCCCATATGACAATCTTTTGGACCTAAATAAGTCACATTAGCTCCCTCATCATGTGCAGCTACTTCAAACGAACATCTAGTTCTTGTAGATGCTTTTTCAAATATTAAAGCTATGTTTTTACCTTCTAATAAATTATCTTTTATTCCTATTTTCTTTTTAGTTTTTAGATAACTTGCAAGTGATAAAAAATATTTTATTTCTTCTTTTGAAAAATCTTTTAGTGTTAAGAAACTTTTCCCCTTTAATTCTATTTTTTGCGCCATACTATTCTCTCCTTTTATTTATATTATTTATTAGTAAAAAAGCCCCTCAGTTTTAAAAACTAAGAGGCGATTATTCGCTGTACCACTCTTATTGATAAATTATAGTTATAATTAGATTCATATATGCAAAAAATCTCTTAGTTAAAAACTAAGAGACGAAATTTTCCGCGATACCACTCTATTTAATAAAATAATTTATCCACTCTGACCTTTAAGGCAGGTATACCGACTATCATACTAAAATTTCAGATAATCTTCTCAAAAGCTCTATTCACAATAAACTAAGCTATCGGGCTTCCACCATCCCCAACTCTCTATAAATAAATTTAAAGCTACTCTTCTTTTTCATTGAATTTTAAATATTAAAAATCTTTTTATTAATAAAATAGTAGTTAATTTAGTATGTAATGTCAATTATTATTTTTAAAAATTCACTTTGTTTATGGCGCCAACGACTTTGTCCGTTGCTTAAAATTCACTTTGTTTATGGCGCCAACGAATCAAAGATTCCGTTGCTTAAAATTCACTCTAATTTTATTAGAATTAAAAAATGTCGTAACTTGATATTTGTATATCAAATTACGACATTTAATTATCTTAGATTATTATTTTTATTCATATACTACGTATTGTTCCCAAATTTGCTCTAAATCGTGGAAATACTTTTTAATATCGTCTGTTTCTTTCATGGCAACTGATATTATAAGTGCATTAGCAACACTCATAGGTGCTACTAATGAATCTACAAATGATGCCATATTGCTTTTTGCAAGTAGTATATTATCTGATAGTGATGCAATAGGAGCAAAAGCACTATCTGTTATAGATACTATGTATGCACCTTTACTTTTAGCGTATTTTGCAACTTGATGCGATTGTTTTGAATATCTAGGGAAACTAAATACTATAAGGATATCATCTTCGTTCATTCTCACTATTTGTTGATAAGGATCTCCCATATCTATTCTTATTAATTGTACATTATCTAGTATTACATTTAAATAAAATGCTAGATATTGTGCTACTGTAAATGAGCTTCTCATTCCTAATATATAAATTTTTCTAGATTTTAATATTTTATTAGATGCCTCTTCAAATGCCTTTTCATCTATGTCTTCTGATGTAGCTTTTATATTATCTATATCACTTTTTAAAACTTTATTAAGAATTGTTGAATCATCTGAATAGTCTTCATTTGCCATTTCGACTCTTTGAACAGTCGTTAATTTGTTTTTTATTAGTTCTTGTAGCCCTTCTTGTAATTTAGGATATCCAGCATAACCTAGTGCATTTGCAAATCTAACTACTGTAGATTCACTAACACCTACAGTATCACCTAGTTTGCTAGCTGTCATAAAAGCAACTTTATCGTAGTTATTTATTATATATTGTGCTATTAATTTTTGACCTTTACTAAGCCTTGGATATTGTGCTTGTATTATGTTTATTAATTGTTTATTGTCATTTTGTAACTTTTTCTCATCCATATATTTCCCTCTTTCCTATTCAATAGCTACAAACTTTTTAATTTATTATATCACTATTCTTTCTTTATTTATCTGTATTCTTTAATTTATATATATTTATCCTTTTTTCTCTATTAATAAAAGTTCTGGTGGATTATTTATTTGGTTTATAAATTTAGTGCATAATACATTGAAGTAATTTTGATCTAGAGTTTGTGTAAATTCATAAACTGCATTTTTTTCTTCCATTCCACCTTCGTGTCCGCTATAGATTGCAATACTCATAACTCCATTTGGCTTAAGTAGGTCTAGACCTTTTTTGATAGCTTCTAATGTAGTATCTGATTTTGTTATTATTTGATGTTTAGCCCTTGGAAGATAACCTAAGTTAAATACTATACAAGATACTTCTTCTTGTACATATTTGTCCATATTTTGGTGTCCATCTAATATAAGTTCTACATTTTCAAGTTCTTCTCTAGCTACTTTTTTTGATGTAGATTTTATAGCTTCTTCTTGTACATCAAAGGCATATACCTTTCCTTTTGGTCCTACTTTTTTTGCAAGATAAACAGTATCGTATCCATTACCCATAGTAGCATCAATTACTACATCATCTTCATTTATTATATTTTCTAAGTAAATCTTATTTACTTCTGTTACTTTATTTATATATTTAGCTCTTAACATATACTACCTCTTCTTTAAATACTTTTTAAATATTTAACTTCATCTTCTGTTAAATATCTGTATTTACCTATTTCACATTCACCTATTCTTATTTTACCCATTGCAGTTCTTTTAAGTCTAAGTACAGGATGGTTTATAGCTTTACACATCTTTCTAACTTGACGATTTTTACCTTCATGTATTTTTATTTCTAAAAGAGATACATTTGTTTTTTCGTCGTATCTTATAACTTTTAGTTTTGCCGGTGCTGTAACATAGTCTTCTATTTTTAGACCGCTTTTAAACATTTTTATTTCATCAGGAGTTAACTTACCTTTAACTCTCGCTACATAAGTTTTGTCTACTTCGTGTTTTGGGTGAGTAAGTTTATAAGTTAAATCACCGTCATTAGTTAAAAGTAATAATCCACTAGTTTCATAATCTAGTCTTCCTATTGGATAAACTCTTTCTTTTATGTCTGTAACTAAATCTAATACACTTTCTCTATCGAATTGGTCTTTTACAGTAGTTATATATCCTTCTGGTTTATTTAAAAGTATATATACAAGTTTATTTTCTTCTTTTATAATTTTATCATCTACTTTTACTACATCATTTTCTTCATCTACTTGATAAGAAAGTTCTTTAACTATATTATCATTTACTTTTACTTTGCCTGCTAATATTAATTCTTCGGCTTTTCTTCTCGATGCAACTCCGCAAAGTGCAATATATTTATTGATTCTCATTTTTTCTCCTTTAATCTATTTAAACTTTGTTCATCTTCAGTTCATATCATATTTAGCAAACTTATTGTAATATAAGTTTCATTAATTAACAAGATGAAATGAAAAAAAAGTTGCTATATTAAGCAACTTTTCCTTCATTTGTTTGATTTATAAGTTTTTAAAATTTAAATATTTCACCTAATTTATTTTTTATACTATCAATTATATTTGTATCATCAGACTCTTCTTGTTTGTTTTCATCTTGATTTTTATTAGGTTTTTCATTTTTTTGTTGATTTTGTTGCCAAATGTAAAATTCTTCTTCTGATTTTTCTACACCTTTTTTGGCAGCTTCTTTTGCATTTTCTTTTCTTATATTAGATGCCTCTTCAAATTCACTTTGTGACTTTTCTAGTTCGTTTTTTAAACTAGCTGACTCGACTTTTATCTTTTGTGAACCATTATTTAAATTTACTATTGATTCTAAAGATTCAATCCCCTTATTGTAAAGCCCTTTTTCTTTGTAGTATTCAGCTTCAGGCATCTTTATAGCTTGCATATACATAGCCCTTGCAGTTTCGTTTTTAGAATCCTGCTCAAGAGCTTCAGATAAATACTTTTGAGCCTTTACATATTCGTGACTTTCAAGTGCAGTTTGTCCATTTTTAAGCGCTGATGATTTTTTATTTTCACATCCTACAGAAAAAATCATCAGTACAATTAATATAATTAAATATTTTTTATTCATAGTTATACCTCCGCAAACGCCAGAAAACTTATTTAAACTTTCTAAATGTATAGATTAATTATATAACTACAAAATATAAAATATCAAACGTCATAATTGTAACTTGTGTTATCATAATTGTAACTATTTTATACTTCTAATGCCAATAAATCTTCGTAACTTTGTCTTTTGCATGATAATTCATCTTGACCATGTTTTACAAATACAACAGGATTTTTCGGTATTTTATTATAATTTGAGGCCATAGAATATCCATAAGCCCCAGTATTTGTAGTTATAAGAATATCTCCACTTTCTATATCGCCTATTTCTGTATCTGATATTAATATATCTCCACTTTCACAACATTTTCCAGCTATAGTTACTTTATGATTATTACCAATTTTATTTATTTTATTCACTACAGCACATTCATATCCTGCTTGATATAAAGACGGTCTTATATTGTCAGTCATTCCCCCGTCTACACTTACATAAGTTCTGACATTTTTTATTTCTTTTATTGAGCCTATTGTATATATTGTACTTCCGGCATTTGCTACAAGAGATCTACCTGGTTCTATTATAAGTTTTGGTCTTTTTATATTTAATTCTTCACAAACCTCATCAGCTTTATTTATTATAGCCTCACAAAACTCAGTTATCGTCTTAGGTTTATCGTCTTTTGTATAATAAACACCTATTCCGCCGCCCAAATCGACTTCTGTAAGGTTTATATCAATGTTATTTTCGTTTACTTCTTTTACTAATTTAAGCATTATCTCAACTTCATCTAAGAACGGTTTTATTTCAAAGATTTGTGAACCTATATGAGCGTGTATTCCCACTAGCTCTATATTTTTGTATTCTTTTACCTTCTCTATTGCTTTATAAAAATCTCCATTTATAAGTGCAAAACCGAATTTAGAATCGATTTGTCCTGTTCTTATATATTTATGAGTGTGAGCATCGATTCCCGGAGTTACTCTAAAATAAATCTTTTGTGTTTTGTCGTTTTCTAAGCAGAACTTTTCGATTAAATCAAGTTCATAGAAATTATCGACTACAAATCTTCCAACGCCTAATTCTATCCCTAACTTTACTTCATCTATTGTTTTATTATTTCCATGAAATAATATATTTTCCATAGGCATACCGGCTTTATATGCAGTGTATAATTCTCCACCAGATACTACATCTAAATAAAGACCTTCTTCTTTTATAAGCTTGCACATATATTTAGTTAAAAATGCCTTCCCTGCATAAGCGACACTATTTCCGTTTTCTTTTACTTTAAAAGATTTAGTGTATTCTCTACAATTATTTCTTATTAATTCTTCATCAAATACATAAAGTGGAGTTTGATATTTTTTCACAAGATCAAGTGTACTTACTCCACCGATATAAAGTACATTATCTTTTATTTCCATAGTTCCTTGAAGTCTCATGTTTATCCTCCCAAATAGACTCTTTTTATATAAAATTAACTAATATTTTTTATTATTTATACATTAAACTCTTTTGCTATTTCGCTTATAGCGATATCTGTATATTCAGAGCTTATAGCACAAGTTATTCTTATTTCTGATGTTGTTATTAATTTTACTTTTATTCCGTTTTTTCTTAATATACTGAATACTTTAGATGCAACACCGCTAGTATGCTTCATCCCTAATCCAACTAAAGATAATTTTGTTATATTTTCATCTATTATAACTTCATCTTGTGGTGCATAAGTTGATACTATTTCTTTTGCAATAGCTAAATCTTCTTTTGGTATTGTAAATGAAACAGTTATTTTTGAATTCATTGGAGCAGTTTGACTTATCATATCCATACTTATATTTTTGTTTGCTATATTTTCAAATAAATCTACTACTTTTTCTTCATCTATATCTAGAGTTATTGCAACATCATCATCACTTGTTGCAAGACCTGTTATTACTTTATCTTCTAATTTCATGTTTTTTATCCCCCTTATATATGTTCCTTTTATATCACTACATGATAAACCTACGTATAATTCTATTTGATATTTTTGAGCAAGCTCTATACTTCTTGAGTGCATAACTTGTGCACCTAAGCTAGCAAGCTCTAACATCTCTTCATATTCAATTTCTTCTAATTTTTTAGCTTCTTTAAATTTTCTTGGGTCAGTAAAATAAATTCCATCTACATCTGTATATATCTCACATTTACCGTTTAATTTTACAGCAAGCGCAACTGCAGATGTATCAGATCCACCTCTCCCTAATGTAGTTATGTCTCCTCTTTCATCTAATCCCTGAAATCCTGTAACTATTACTATTTTATCTTCTTCTAAAGACTCTTTTATCTTACTTACATTTATATCATCAATTAAAGATTTTCCATGAGTTCCACTTGTGTGAATTTCTAATTGATAAGCATTGTAACTTACTGCATCACATCCCATAGATTTTAAACTCATAGCTAAAAGAGATGCAGATATCATCTCTCCAGTAGACATAAGAACATCTAACTCTCTTTTATCTGGATTTTTAGTTATATCCTTTGCAAGGCTTATATAATCGTCTGTAGTATCTCCCATTGCTGAAACTACGACTACTATTTTAGAATCTGTTTTTTTTCTTTCTATTAATCTCTTTGCAATATTTGTTATTTTTTCAGTTGTTGCAACTGAACTCCCACCGTATTTTTGTACTATTATATCACCCATTATTTAATCCCCCTTAATCTTTTTGGGTATGAAAAACGCCCAAAGGAATACTTTGGACGTTTAAGAAACAAAGTAAACCTTGTAGCTCATCACAGATATGTGACAGACTCATACATATTATGCATAAATCCAGCAGCAGACTTCGCCAAGTCTACAACTTCGGCTCTAAAATCCTTTCTTTATAAATCGTAACTTGCCAGCTCCTTATAAATACTTTTATTTTAAAGCGCCTCTACCCTAGGCTTAAAAATTAAATTAATAATATAATTTAATCATATTATTTAATATTTTGCAACCATTATTTTGGCAATTTTTAGTATTTCTTGCGCAATTAAACGGATTTTTCTATATATTATAAATATTTAAACAAAGAATGTAAAGCAATATCAATAAAAAAAACATTCTTAGGCTTATCTTCTAGAAAATTATATTCATCTGCATTATTTGTAACAACTATTATATTGGGTACCATAAAAAACGGTATAGTTGTTTTCGATAAGTCAAATTTCAAACTACTGTATTTTGAAAAATCAATTTTGTCATTCAGAGGTATATCAAATAAAACCTGTTTTCGTCTGTAAAAATTATCTATATATTCAATATATAGATGATAATTATGCTCTCCAATATTTATATTCCTATAAAATCTTACTATTTCAAACTTAGCTAGTTTTAATTTTACTGCTATATCAGATCCTATTAATGTCTTTACTAAATCCTCTCCTTCATAGTATTCGCAGCTTCCATTAATATAATATAAATAAGAATTTTCCCTATACCCTCTATAGTTGATATTGCATGGAAATTTAACTAAAATATAATCATTGCACATTCTTCGAAGCGTTTTTCTAAGTGTTTTCTTTTTAGAATCTCTTTTATAGTTGTATAGTTTATTAAATTGATTTTCAGTTAAACATCTTAGCCTACTAATTATAAAGAGTATTTCCTTTTCAAGTACATTCATACAAACCTCTCCATAAGATGATATATTGTTGTTTAATATATTATATTAATATTGGAAAAAAACTCTACTATTTTAAAAGACCTAACTATATTATATTTATTAAACTTAAAAAATATGTGTTGTATATAAAAAAAGTGTACTTACAAATAAGTACACTTTTTATTGGTTTTATAAATTAATTAATTTTTAGTAGAACTATTTTCTTTATTATCTTTACTTTCTTGTGTAGAGTTATCTTCTTTATCTTTATTGGATGATTTATCTAAGATACTGTTATTTATGAATTTTGTTATGTTTATTGTAGTTGCATCTGTCTTTGTATAAGTTATAGTTACATTATCACCTATATTTGTAATAGGAAGTTCATTAGATATTTTTGAAGTTCCTTTAAATATAAATTTATTGTTGTCTTTTAAAGTAAAGTAGTAAGTAGTTGAGCCACTTTGGACATCTGCATTAATTCTCTCTATAGTATCTGTAAGTTCTATATTATCTACATCAGTTTCAAATTTTAAATCATCACCCTCAGCTTCTAATGCGTCTTTATAAGCTGCTAGTGCTTCTTTTTTATTATCTCCAACACCTAATACACTGTAGTCTTCTACTGATATAAATGCTACACTCTTGACAAGTCCTGCTTTGTCTTTTAGTGCGCATACATATGTAGGTGTTCCGTATATGTTGTACATAACAGGGAAAGTAGCATCGTAATTTTTTTCTTGTACTTTACCTTCTGCCGATGTCATGGCTGCTGTTTCTGTTGCACCTGTCTGCATATAAAGTTTGGCTTCTTTTGTTCTAGAGTCGACTAACATAAATCCTACTGTAGATTCATCTCCTCCTGAAGAAGTTATTCCTGTATACCAATATGACTTGCCGTCATCGCCATATACTAAAGATGCTCCCTCTGTAGGAACTAATACTCCTTCTTCAGAAAATACTGAGTTTATAAATCCTTTTACATATAATCCCCAATCTTTTATTTGGTTTATTACTAGAGATTCTGGTTGTATTCTATCTACCCATTTTGGAGTGTTTTCTATATCATATACGTTTAAGTCACCTGTCTGTGCATCTAATATAGCTACTCCTACTGCGTCAGAACCCGAAAATCCTACTTTGTGGTCGTATAATGTTACAACCCAATAAGGTCTACCATTGTCATCTACTTCTAGTGTAAATTCTGTCATACCGTAGTTTACAACACCTTTTACGTATAGATATCTGTGTAGGTCTTGTAAGAAGTAAGCCTCTGGTTGATATTTTATTTTTATAGGTTTTCCGTCTAGTGATTGAACTAATCTGACATCTTGTGGATCTGTAGCAGAAACCATTACATATCCATCAGTACCGTCTAAGTTAGTAATCCATTTTATTATATCTCTATGTACTAGAGGTGCTATCCAATAAAGTTCTCCATTTACACTTTGAATGTGGAAAGTACCAAGTTGTGAAACACTACCTATTGCTGGTATTTCACCAATTTTCTTTTCGCCAAGTTTCATAGCCATATCTTCATCTACTATACGTATATCGTTTACATTTACAGGACTTACATCTTCTGTAAATTCACTTTCAGATACTTCACCTATTAAGTTTCTATATGCATTTGCATGTAAGATAGGTGTAGTTATGAAAAATGGAACGATTACAACTAAAGCTAGTAAAATTAAGGCTATTATAAAGTTGTTTTTTGCAAGTTTTGAAGTATTAGAACTTCTATCAAACATCATGTCAATTATGCCGGCTAATACAAAGAATAATATTAATGTTGTAAAGCCTGATGTAAAATCAAGTCGAAGTACTGGTAACTTGATAAACGCATATATTAAAACTATGATAAATGCAATTCCATAAGATTTTAAATATTTTTTCATTCTTCCTCCTCGTAAATATTTTTACTTTTTTTTAATTTATGATATACTAGACAGGCAATATATCAGAATAACTTTATTAATATTAGACAATTATATAAT
>NZ_JADPET010000106.1 GCF_015667935.1 Clostridium sp. 1001270J_160509_D11
TAGTGTTTTTTAGGTATTACTAAAATGTGATATGGTGCAACAGGGTTTATATCATTAAATGCTAAAACCTTGTCATCCAAAAATTTTTTAACAGCTAATGACAAACTTTTTTTATTTCTATATGCTAGCCCTATATTTCTATAAGTAGCTACTTCTAATCGTTTTGCTGTAATTTTATATGGATTTCGTTGCAAAATTAGTCTTGGTAATATACTTATTCCCAAACCATTTTCAACCATAGACATTATCACATAATCATCTAATGTAGTAAAATGTATATCCGGTGTAATATTATACTTTTCAAATATCTCCGTAATTTCCATTTTTACTCCCTTTTCTAATAACATAAACGGATAATTTGATAATTCTTTTATTGGAAAATATTCTTTGTCAGCCAATTTATGATTTTCTGGTAAAACAACCATTAGCTCATCTTCCATTAATTCAACCCTTCTGAAGTTAATTCAACACCTGATTTGCTGCGTTCAAGAAGTAATATATTCCATTCTTTTTCTAAATCACTAATCATTCTACTTATTCCAGATTGTGAATAATTAAGTATTTCTGCTGCTTTTGTAAAACTTCCATATTCAATAGTTTTAACAAAAGCCATATATTTTTGTATATTCGTATCTATACATATTTCCCACCTTTTAAATCTGTTTTTGTAATGTTTAACATGATAAATATTCGTTTTTGTAATTTATAAACCAATGATATACTATAATTAAAGAGTTTTCAACGAAAACAAACTAATTGGTTGCGCAACCTTTTTAAATTTATAATATCTACAATTAAATAAAAAAGGCGGTGAATTCTTATACACTTTAATGATAAGTGTATAACTAAAAATGAAAAAATCATATCTAAAATATATATCAGCATTATTTATTTTGGGTTCAAATGGAATTGTTGCAAGCTATATTCATTTAAATAGCTATGAAATAGTATTTTTAAGAACGCTAATCGCTAGTATATTTCTTTTATGTGTATTCCTGTTATCTAAACGTAAATTAGAAGTATTAGAAAATAAAAAGGATTTTTTATATTTAGTAGCTCTAGGAGTAACAACTGGAGTCTCTTGGATATTTTTATACCAAGCATATGCAGAAATTGGTGTTAGCTTAGCGACTTTAACTTATTATTGTGGTCCGATAATTATAATATTATTGTCACCTTTTGTTTTTAAAGAGAGTTTAAATATTTATAAGATATTAGGTTCTGTAGTTATTTTTATAGGAATGATCCTTACAAATGGTAACCAATGCTCAAATGCGGGTCTGTCATTTGGATTAGTCTGTGGTATATTTGCAGCATTAACTTATAGTATATTAATTATATTTGCAAAACAAGTTAAAGTTGTATCTGGAATTGAATATACTTTAATACAACTTATCTCATGTTTAATTACAGTTGGTATATACTTAACAATAAAACAAGGACCTTATATTCCAAATCTTATGCAAAATATATTCCCTGTTTTATTTTTAGGAATTGTAAATACAGGCATTGGATGTTGTCTATATTTTTCAGCTATAAAAGAACTTTCTGCTGGAAGTGTTGCTATTTGTGGTTATTTAGAACCACTATCTGCATTATTATTTTCAGCGCTTTTGTTGAGTGAGAGATTATCATTTATACAAATAATAGGTGCAATTTGTATCATTGGAGGCGCAATATTTGCAGAATCATATAAATATATAAAATTATCTAATTATAAATCAAAAGATTCATACTGTGAAATAGACGATTCATGTGAATTATCA
Source organism: Clostridium sp. 1001270J_160509_D11 (assembly GCF_015667935.1). Taxonomy (GTDB): domain Bacteria; phylum Bacillota; class Clostridia; order Peptostreptococcales; family Peptostreptococcaceae; genus Intestinibacter. The sequence continues at coordinate 1,767 of NZ_JADPET010000106.1, forward strand.
GCTGATAAATCAGTAAGCAAGTAAATAAAAAGGAGTTATCTTTTTAGTATTAAACTATTCTAGATAACTCCTCTTTTATTTATGTTTTACTATATAGTTTCTTTTGCAGCTCCATTATCCCATGATGCTGATTCAGTTAATATAGTAGTTTTTTCTTTAGTAACAGTGATAAATCCTCCAGAAATTCTTCCTTCTTTAAATTTACCATCTTTTTTTATTCTTAATTGTCCTTCAACTAATCCTGCTACAAATGGTATATGGTCTTTTAAAATAGCTCTATCGCCTTTTGTAGTTCTCATTATTACCATTTCAACTTGATCGTTGTAAAAGATATTTTCAGGAGTTACTATTTCTAATGCAAATTGGTTTGCCATAGACTAATTCTCCTTTCCTTTCTCAACTGCTTCATCTATACTTCCTACGAATAAGAAAGCAGACTCTGGTAAATCATCATGTTTACCTTCTAATATTTCTTTGAAACCTCTTATAGTTTCTTTTACTGGAACGTATTTACCAGGTATACCTGTAAATTGTTCACCAACTGTAAATGGTTGAGATAAGAATCTTTGTATTTTTCTAGCACGAGCAACGATTAATTTATCTTCGTCACCAAGTTCATCCATACCAAGTATAGCGATTATATCTTGTAATTCTTTATATCTTTGAAGTATAGATTGTACTCCTCTGGCAACTGCATAATGCTCTTCACCTACTATATTAGGGTCAAGTACTCTTGAAGTTGATTCAAGTGGATCAACTGCTGGGTATATACCTAATGATGCTATAGATCTTGAAAGAACTGTTTTTGCATCTAAGTGAGTGAATGTTGTAGCTGGTGCTGGGTCAGTTAAGTCATCGGCAGGTACATATACTGCTTGAACTGATGTGATTGACCCTTGTTTTGTTGATGTTATTCTTTCTTGTAATGCACCCATTTCAGTAGCAAGTGTTGGTTGGTAACCAACTGCTGATGGCATACGTCCTAGAAGTGCAGAAACTTCTGAACCTGCTTGTGTGAAACGGAATATATTATCTATGAATAATAACACGTCTTGGTTTTCTTTATCTCTGAAATATTCAGCCATAGTAAGACCACTTAATGCAACTCTCATTCTTGCCCCAGGTGGCTCATTCATTTGTCCGAATACTAGAGCTGTTTTATTTAAAACTCCAGACTCTTTCATTTCGAAGTATAAGTCATTACCTTCTCTTGTTCTTTCTCCAACACCTGAGAATACTGATATACCACCGTGTTGTTTAGCTACGTTGTTTATAAGCTCTTGTATAAGAACTGTTTTACCAACTCCGGCACCACCGAATAGACCGATTTTACCACCTTTTAAGTAAGGAGCTAATAAGTCAACTACTTTTATACCTGTTTCAAGTATTTCAGCACTACCTGCTATTTCATTAAATTCTGGTGCAGCTCTATGTATTGGATCTCTTGGAGCATCTTTTGGTGCTTCAAATCCATCAACTGGTTCACCAAGAACATTGAATATTCTTCCTAAAGTTTTATTTCCAACAGGAACCGCTATTGGTTTACCTGTATCTATAACTTCCATACCTCTAACTAGTCCGTCAGTAGCACTCATCGCTATACATCTAACTGTATCATCACCGATATGTTGTGCAACTTCAGCAACTATTTCTTGATCCCCTAACTTTATAACTAATGCGTTTAATAAGTTAGGTAGGCTTTGTTCATTTTCAAATTTAACATCTAGTACAACCCCTACGATTGATACTATTTTACCTACGTTGGCCATTTCCTAACCTCCTTATTTTAGAGCTTCAACTCCACCTACGATTTCTGTTATTTCTTGAGTAACCGCACTTTGTCTTGCTCTATTGTAACTTAATTCTAGAGTAGAAAGCATTTCATCTGCATTGTCTGAAGCCGACTTCATAGCATTTCTTCTTGCTGATTGTTCTGATGCAAAAGATTCTATTACACCATCATAAACTACACCTGATACATATTTAGGTATTAGGTAGCTTAAAACTGCTTCTGGTGATGGTAAATATTGAACCCTAGCTCTACTTCCTGAATTATCTTTTGATTTTCCTTCTTCTTTATCGAAAGCTAATGGTAAAACCTTCATTAATTTAGGAGTTTGAGTTAGAGGTGATATAAACTCTGTATAACAGATATATAATTCATCTATTTCACCTTTTTTATATAAATCCATTGCTTGATTAGCAAGTGCTAATGTGCTATCATAATCACATTTTTCAACACTTTCTTCAGCGGCTAATATATCATAGCCTCTTTTTTGGAAAAATTCCGTTGCTTTCTTACCTACTGTCATAACTTTTTCTTGTTTTCCATCCATATGAGCAGTTGTAAGTTTGAATATATTTGAGTTATATCCTCCAGCTAGACCTCTATCTCCAGCTATTACGATATAACATTTATTTTTTACTTCTCTTTGTTTTAAGAATGGGTCTCTAACACCTCTTGTGTTAGAAGCTATATCTTTAACCGTTTCATACATTGTATTAAAGTATGGTCTACTAGCTAAAGCTCTATCCTTAGCTTTTCTCATTTTTGATGAAGAAACTAATTCCATAGCTTTTGTAACTTGTTTTGTACTTTGAACACTGCCTATACGGTTTTTAATCTCTTTAATTCCAGCGCCTGCCAATTAGTTTACCTCCTTTTTAAAAAGGATTCTTAAGCTTCAACAACAAATGTCTTTTTGAATTCATTTATTGCTGCAGTTAAATCAGTTGTGAAATCCTTATTTGCTAGTATTTTTTCACTTAATTCAGGATAATTTGCATCTACGAATTTAAATAATTCAGATTCAAATCTAGATAATTCACTAACTGGGATATCATCTACAAATCCATTTGTAACAGCAAATATTATCATAACTTGGTTACTAACATGAAGAGGTGCATTTTCGCCTTGTTTTAATACTTCAACGATTCTTTCACCTTGAGCAAGTCTTCTCTTAGTATCAGCATCTAAGTCAGAACCGAATTGAGAGAATGATGCAAGCTCTCTATATTGAGAGTAAGCAAGTTTTAATGTACCTGAAACTTTTTTCATTGATTTTATTTGTGCACTACCACCAACTCTTGATACTGATATACCAGGGTCAACTGCTGGTCTTACACCTGAGTAGAATAATTCTGGTTGTAAGTATATTTGTCCGTCAGTGATTGATATAACGTTTGTTGGTATATATGCAGAAACGTCACCTGCTTGAGTTTCTATTATTGGTAAAGCAGTCATTGATCCTCCGCCTAATTCGTCAGATAATTTAGCTGCTCTTTCTAATAATCTTGAATGTAGATAGAAAACATCCCCTGGGTATGCTTCACGGCCTGGTGGTCTTCTAAGTAATAATGACATTTCTCTGTAAGCAACTGCTTGTTTACTTAAATCATCATATATTATTAGAACGTGTTTTCCATTGTACATGAATTCTTCACCCATTGCAGCTCCTGCATATGGTGCTAAGTATTGAAGTGGTGCAGATTCTGAAGCTGTTGCAGAAACAACTATTGTGTAATCCATTGCTCCACCATTTTCTAATCTAGTAACTAATTGTGCTACTGTTGAACGTTTTTGTCCTATTGCAACATATATACATATAACATCTTTACCTTTTTGGTTTAGTATAGTATCTATTGCTATAGAAGTTTTACCAGTTTGTCTATCTCCGATTATAAGCTCCCTTTGACCTCTACCGATTGGTATCATTGAGTCAATTGATTTTATACCTGTTTGTAATGGTTCAAAAACTGATTTTCTTGCCATTATACCAGGTGCTGGAGTTTCAACTGGTCTAGTTTTGTTAGTGTTTATAGGTCCTTTACCATCTATAGGTAAACCAAGTGGACTTACAACTCTACCTATCATAGCTTCACCAACTGGAACTTCTACTATTCTTCCAGTTCTTTTTACTATGTCTCCTTCTTTGATTCCGCTGTCATCACCGAATAAAACGGCCCCAACAACATCTTCTTCTAAGTTAAGTGCCATCCCAAATACTTCACCTGGGAACTCAAGTAATTCACTTGACATAACATTTTCTAATCCATAGACTGTAGCTATACCATCCCCAACTTTTAGGACACTTCCTGTATCTGTTAATTCTATTTTATTATCATAGTTCTTTATTTGTTGTTTAATTATAGAACTGATTTCTTCAGGTCTTAAGTTCATGGGTTCACCGCCCTCCTACTAAATTACTTGTGAAAGTTGATTTTTTAATCCATTTAAACGAGTTCTTATTGTTCCGTCTATTTCCGTATTACCAAGTCTTACTAAAACTCCACCTAATACATTCTTATCAACTTTATTTTCTAAAGTAACATTTTTATTATATTTTTTAGAAAGCTCTGTCTCAAGCTCTTTGATTTTCTCGTTATCCATTTGAACTGCACTGATTACATATCCTTCTAAGATATTGTTCTTTTCATTTAACAGTCCTTTATATGTTGCCTCTATTGCACTTATAGATGTTATTCTACCTTTTTCAATTAATATTTTTAAAAAGTTTTTTAAATCATTGTCTATTTTTCCAGCAAATAAAGTATCAATTAATTGGATTTTTTCCTTTTTTGATACTAATGGAGACTTCATAACATTGTTTAATTCGTTATTTGTAGTTATTAGAGAAGATACTTCTTTTAGTTCATTATATAGGTTATCAGTTTTATTTTCTTCTTCACCTATTTGAAATAGAGCTTCAGCGTATCTGTTAGCTATTACATCTATCATTCAGCTTCCCCTACCTCTTTTATAAATTTTTCGATTAAATCTTCATGTTTAGATTTATCTATATCTTCTTCTAATACTTTTGATGCTGCTAGTATAGCTATATCTGATATATCATTTCTGATTTCAGCAATAGCTTGTTCTTTTTCTTGAGCAATTTCTTTTGTTGCTTTTGATTTTAATGAAGATGCTTCAGCTTGTGCATCTGCGATTATTTGGTTAGATTTTTGTTCAGCTCTAGCAGTAGCTTGTTTTATTATCTCTTTACCTTCTTCTTTCGCTAAGCTAACTTTTTCTTCATATTCTTTTCTTAAAGCTATACCTTCATTCTTAGCTTTTGCCCCAGCAGCTAAATCATCTTGAATCATATTTTCTCTTTGTTCAATTATGTTTAGAACTGGCTTGAATAATACTTTTTTCAATACTAAGAATAGTATAACTGTATTTATAATCTGGAATAATAATTCCCATGATATGGTTACAACCGGTTTAAAATCCATAACTATTCCTCCTCTTGACAAATCCTAAAACTTACATTTAGGAGATGACCAAACACCTCCCAATTGTAAATTTGAAAATATTTTTATTTGATTTTTTATACCCATGGATTTGCGAATAAAAGGATTATAGATATAACTAGACCATATATACCTGTAGATTCTGCAACTGCAGCCCCAAGTAACATTGTAGAGATTATATCTCCTTTAGCTTCTGGTTGGTTCCCAACTGCTTCTGCACCTTTCCCAGCTGCGTATCCTTGTCCTATACCTGAACCTATACCTGAGCAAACCGCTATTCCTGCTCCTATAGCAGATCCTAATACCATTAATGCTTGTTCCATAATAAATTCCTCCTTGAAAGATATAATTTTATTTTCTTTTTGTTTTTATTTTTTGTTTTAAATTTTAAAATTTTAAATTTAGCTTACTACTCTGTTGCATTTGAAATAAATACCATTGTTAACATTACAAATATAAAGGCTTGTAGACAACCTGAGAACAAGTCAAAATATAGATGTAAAGGCACTGGTATTACTAATTGTAAGAATGGAATTGATACACCAGGTATTAGTGTTGATATAAATGCTAATAACTGATAAAGAAGTCCCATAATTACAGTACCACCTAATATATTACCGAATGGACGGAATGTAAGTGATATTGGAGTTGCTATCTCACTGACTATATTTAAAGGTAATAAGAATGGAACTGGTTCTAACAGACCTTTCCAATATGCAAGTCCCTTTGACTTCATACCTTCGAAATAAATTAAAAATACAGTAAGTAATGCCCATCCAAGTGTTGTGTCGACGTCTGTTGTCGGAGATTTAAATCCAACTAGTCCAATTAAGTTCGAGCATACGAAGAATAAAAATAATGATCCTATATAGTAGAACATATTAGGCATTTTCTTAAATATATCTTTACCCATATTGCTCTCAACTAAATTTTTAAGCGTAACAACTGCATATTCCAACATAATTTGTACTTTACTAGTTGGGATTAACTTTAAATTTCTAGTTAGGAAATATGATGCTATTATTAAGAACGCCATGATTATCCAGCTCGTAACTACAGTCTCACTTATACGGAAACCATTTGAAAATGTAATAATCCATTGTGCGTATTTCACAACCTATACCTCCTTTCTCTTAAATTTTGAAACTATAAATGTTTTTATAAATATAACAACTTGAGTACTTATTAATCCTATTGCAGTACCTATTATATGTAAATTAGGATTCTTAATAGATACAATAAGTGCCGCAGCGGTTATTGTAAGCCTTATCATATATCTAACGCCAGTATATGCTTGTGCCTTTCCTGGTGGTAGATTTACTGCTTTTTCTAATGTCAGCGCTAACAGCCTAAAGTTTAAAACAGCTATAATGCTCCCAAATATTATTCCCATAAGCATAGGAATACTAAATTGTGATATTACCATTAATAAGATAACAGCCACAACATCAAATATAGGAACTCCAGCTGTAACAGCTTTGACCTCTTTTGCTACTTTGACATCCATCTAATCACTTCCCTTTTGTGTATTTGCGAAGATATCTATATACAGAGTTAAATCCACTTGCAACTCCCAATACTAAAAATATAATTGTAAATATTGGCTCAGTATTTAGTTTGGAATCTATGAATTTTCCTACAAAGAAACATCCAAATATACAAACTAATACGATTATTCCAAGCTGACTTATCAAAGATAGCATTTCTGCTGCTATGCTAAATACACTTCTGTTTTTCATGATATAAACACACCTTTTTAATTTATTAAAATATAGCTACAATTCACATATTTACTACATAACTATGCTTTTAAATTGATAAATAAATTTAATTAAAATTATTTATTTATTTTATCATACTATTAAAATTTTTCAAATATTTTCTATGAATTTCGCTAATTTTATTCATTATTTTTCCATTTTATAGACACATTTCGCTAATGTGTCTATTTTCTATTGTGCGCAATTATGTATACAAAATATTCAGCCAATTTCCAATTTTGAAGGACCTATATTTCTATAGATCCCCCTTATTATTTTGTTCCGAATATTCTATCTCCTGCGTCACCTAATCCTGGCACTATATATCCATGATCATTTAACTTTTCATCAATTGATGCAACATATATATCTACATCATCATGATATTTTTGTACTTCTGCTATACCTTCTGGAGCTGCAACTAAATTAACTAATTTTATGTTTTTTGCTCCTCTTTCTTTTAATACGTCTATAGCAGCTATAGCAGAACCACCTGTTGCAAGCATTGGGTCTACAACTATCATTTCTCTTTCTTCTATATCTTGTGGTAATTTACAGTAGTATTCAACTGGTTTTAAAGTTTCTGGATCTCTATATAGTCCAACGTGACCTACTCTTGCAGATGGAACTAATGTTACGAATCCTTCTACCATTCCTAAACCAGCTCTTAATATAGGTACTATTCCTAATTTTTTACCTGATATAACTTTAGATTTTGTTTTTACGATAGGTGTTTCTATTTCTGTGTCTTCTAACGGTAAATTTCTTGTTACCTCATAACCCATTAACATCGATATCTCTGTTAATAACTGTCTAAAATCTTTTGATCCTGTTGTCGTCTTTCTCATAAGAGTTAACTTATGTTGTATTAATGGATGATCTGTAACTATTACTTTGCTCATCATTTACCTCCTAGATTATTGTATTTTAATTATATTTTTAGCTTGTTCTATTTCTTATAATTCCTATAAGTTTATTATTTATTATATTTCTTTTCTATGTCACCAAGTAAATCTACTCTTCTTTGGTGTCTGTCACCTTCAAATTCTGTATTTATCCATGCCTCAACTATCTCTAAAGCCAAACCTTTGCCTAATACCCTTTCACCTAAAGATAGCATATTAGCATTATTATGAGCTTTTGACATTTTTGCAGAGAATGTATCTGATACTACTGCGCATCTTATTCCTGGAACTTTATTTGCTGCTAGTGATATTCCTATCCCCGTTCCACAACATAATATTCCATAATCAACATCTTTTGCTACAACTGCCTCTGCAACTTTTTGTCCATAGATAGGATAATCTACAGATTCTTCAGCATTATTTGTACCATAATCTACACATTCTACTCCCTTAGATTCTAAATATTGCTTGATTTCTAATTTTAAATTGTAAAGAGTCTCTAACTAATCCATGTATTAAAACATGTTCGAATGGAGTTTCATTCATGCAGAACATACCTGCAAATGCCA
>NZ_JADPET010000107.1 GCF_015667935.1 Clostridium sp. 1001270J_160509_D11
ATATTTACGTAAATTATACTTATCCACAATATAAAAGGAAGTTTATTTCCTATATATTATAAATAAAATTTATTAGAAAGTTGTGATATCTATGATGAAAAGTAATTTAAACTGTATAGTATCTAGCTGTGCATACAATCACGACGGATATTGTTATGCATCTCATATAAAAGTAAGCGGTTACGATGCTACAGATTTTAAAGATACAAATTGCGACACGTATGTAAAAGGCTCCTTTGAGTCTTTAAGTTCAAAACAAGACGACAGTATCACAAATAGCCAAAATATTAGTTGCTCTGCTAAAAACTGTACATATAACTTTTATGGAGGTTGTAATGCAGCCCATGTTTTAATATCTAAAGAAAACGGAAATTGCGATACTTTTAGAGTCAAAAACTAATAAAAGGAATCTCTGGTGAGATTCCTTTTTTATTTATATTATTTCTTGTTTCATTACTGGATTTTTTGATTGATATTTTTGCATTTCATCAATCATTTTTTCTTTTATAGTTTTTGCAAGTTCCACAGTTTTAAGTCGTGGATTTTCTAAATGTTCATATATAGGATCTAAAAATTCAACTTCTACATCTTTAGAATTTATCTTTCCTATTGGTTCATATCCTTCATATGTATTTAGAGAGTTTTTTATTACCATAGGAACTATTGGACATTTTGCTTTATATGCAATTTTTAAGGCACCTGCCTTAAAGTCAGATACTAAAGATTTAGGGTCTTTTACCCAAGTTAAATCTCCTTCTGGAAAGATAGCCATACTTTGACCTTCTTTTATATTTTCTGCACATTTATTAATGCTTTTTATACCTTCTCTATTATTTTCTCTGTTAATGTATACAGATTTTGTAATATCTATCCAATGTTTTACAATTGGGATATTTCTCCAAGTAGGGACATCTGCAATTACTACACCAACTGGTTTTGGTATACTAGATATAAGTATAAAACTATCAAGCATACTAGAGTGATTAATTACAAATAGTACGGGTTCTTTTGGAACTCTTTCCTTACCTAAAATATTTAGCTTAATATTTACTAAATCCAGAGATTTAGTAGCTTGACTTTGTAAAAACTCGAATTTTTCCTCATTAGAGTATTTTTGCGGACTTTTAGTGAATTTTCTAACAAGTGGCAAAGAGGAAATAAACCCTATAATCTGAAATATTGCGAACTTCAAATAATTAAACACTTCTCACAGCTCCTCATCTTATATATTTTTCCAATAAATCATTGTATCACAAAACTACTACTTTCGTAAATATTTTTACTAATTACAAAAAGTTTATTCTAATTTTTTTTTTAATATATAAACTTTATAAAGGGGGTTTTGTATATGGATGATAGAATACTTATAATAAATATTAATACTTTCACAGGAGAATACATAAATTTAAATTTACCTGTTGAATTTGTAAAAAGACTGATAAACAATAATTGCTTTGATTTTTTCTATTATAGAGAAGATGCTATAGACTGCGAAAAGTTTCTTAAACTTGTAAAAGATGCCTTTAATTACGAGTTGACAGGTTATATAGGCGAAATTAAAACTGTAGACAACAACCATATTGAGCTTATGATAGAGTAGATTTTTACTCATATACGATTTATATGGGATTTTCTGGGTATATATTAGGTATAGAGTATTGATTTTATATATTATGCCAGGAGGTCATTATGGATAGATTATTAGAATTAATAAATAGAAAGTTTTTAAAAGACAGTGAGTTTTTAGAATTAGAAGATAATGAAAATGTAATTTCATGTGAATATTATAGACCACATAATGCTCATTACAAGGAATTTTTAGTTACTATAAATAATAACGGCAAAATTGAAGAACATATTGTTTGCTATAAAGCAATGTAGATTAAATTATAAAAGGGATAAGTGTAAATCAAATTTACAATTATCCCTTTTTATTTTCACTTAATTTTATTGAGCTTTTGCTGTAACTTTATTTTGAGCATCTTTTGGGAAGTTTTTCTTAAAGAATATAACAAACATAGTAGTTGTTGTTAAACAAGCAATTATATCTGCTATTGGCTCTGCAAGTAATACAGCTGTAAGTCCGTCACTTATAAACATTGGTAGTATAAATATTAGCGGAACTAATAGTATCATCTTTCTAAGTAAAGCTAAGAATAAAGATATTTTAGCTTGACCTAATGATAAGAAAGTTTGTTGGCATGATAATTGCATACCGAATATTCCCATTCCAGCAAAGTATATTCTCATACTCCATGAAGTCATCTCTACAAGAGCTATATCGCCACTAAATATTTTTACAAAGAATTCAGGGAATATCATAAGTAGTGAAACTGCACACATTGTAAAAGTTAAACTAGAGATAAATAGTAATTTAAATGCTTGTTTAACTCTGTCGTATCTTTGTGCACCATAATTATAACTTAATATAGGTTGAGCACCTTGTGTAAGACCTGTCATAGGTAACATTATCATCTGCATCATACTACTCATTATAGTCATAGCACTTACTGCTATATCACCGCCGTATTTAAGTAGCTGATTGTTTAAACTTATTAAAACTATACTTTCTGTAGATTGCATTATAAATGGTGCAATACCTAAAGCCAATGTTGCTAATACTACATCTTTTTTTAGTTTTAGATGTTCTTTTCTTATTTTTAATAATGTTTTATTTCCAAATAAGAATTTAAGTACAAACATAGCAGATACAAATTGTGAAATTATAGTCGCAAGAGCTGCACCTTTTACACCTAGATTTAATCCAAATATAAATATTGGATCTAGTATTATATTAAGACATGCCCCTATTGCAACTGTTATCATCCCTATTTTTGTAAACCCTTGAGTATTTATGTATGGATTCATTCCCACAGCTATTTGAACAAATACTGTTCCTATAAGATATATAGATAAATAATCGATAGCATATTGTGCTGTATTTGAACTTCCTCCAAATGCCATTACAATTTGTTCTTTAAATATAAAGAATACTGTTGTTAAAATTAAACCAATTATAATAATTAGTGAGAAGCTGTTTCCTAAAATCTCTTCTGCACCTTCTTTGTCTTTTTGCCCCATTTTTATAGCAACTCGTGGACTTCCGCCAAATCCCACAAGTGAACTAAATGCTGTTACTAAAAGTACTATCGGAGTTACTATACCAATCCCTGCCATAGCTAAATCTCCACTTGGCATTCTACCAATAAAGATTCTATCTACCATATTATAAAGTAAATTCACTATTTGAGCTATTATAGATGGAACTGCCAAAGTAACTAAAAGTTTTCCAATACTCCCATTTTCTAAGTCTGCGTTTTTTTTCTTACTCATCTCAATCTCCTTTTTATTAATACATTTTTTGCAATAAGAAAATTATACCATATCATTTGTAAATAAAAAAACTTTTTTATTTTATACAAAAAAATATTTTATTTATATAAAACAAATTGTAAATTGTTTGTATTTATTATAAGTTAGTTATATTTACTCCATAACTTCAAATAAATCTATTATTTCATCTCTCGACAATGTCTTTATAGATTTATTTTCTTTTAGATTTAAATTTATTATTTCATCTGCTAATTCTTTTTTATATTCCTTTATAGCGTCTACCTTTTCTTCTACAGTATCTTTAGATATTAGTTTTACGACATCTACTATATTCTTTTGTCCTATTCTATGTGCTCTATCGCTTGCTTGGTCTTCAACAGCTGGATTAAACCAAGGGTCAAAGTGAACAACCATAGATGCACTAGTTAAATTAAGACCTGTACCGCCAGCTTTTAATGATATTAAAAATACTTTTTTAGATTTATTAGTATTAAAATCTTCTACTAATTCTAATCTATCTTTAGCATTTGTCTTTCCATCTAGATAATTAAATTCTATGTTTTCTTTTTCTAGTTTATCTGCTATAAGCGATAATACTTGTGTAAATTGTGAAAATACTAATATCTTTCTATCTTTGCTATATTTTATTATCCTCATAAGCATCTCTAACTTAGAGTTTTTGCCTTTATAGTTTTTAACTACTAGTTCAGGCGATATACTAAGCATTCTCAATTTAGTTAAGTATGAAAATAAAGTTATGTTGTCGCTATTTGTATCTATTATTTGTTTTTTTAGCATATTTAAAAAAGTATTGTAGACTTTTTTATGCTCTTTATCTAGTTCAACATAAAATTTCTGTTCTATTTTGTCTGGAAGTTCGTCTATAACGTCTTTTTTTCTCCTTCTCAATATAAAAGGCTTTATCATATTCTTTAAAAGATCTAAATTTTTATCGTCTCTTACAAATATCTTTTCAAATCTTAATTTGCTGTATAAATATCCAGGCATTATAAAATCAAATATAGACCAAAGCTCTAAAAGATTGTTTTCAATTGGAGTTCCTGTAAGTGCAAATTTTGATTTTGCATTTATATTTTTTATAGCATGTGTTATAACTGAATCTGGATTTTTTATATTTTGAGCTTCATCTATTATTAAATAGTCGAACTTTAAGTCTTTATATTCTTCCATATCGTTTTTATATGTAGTATAAGTCGTAAGTATAACGTCGTAGTCTTTATATTTTTGCAGTGTTTTTAGTCTTTTTTCTTTATTTGAGTATACAACTCCTACTTTTAAATCTGGTGCAAATTTCTCAAATTCGCTTTTCCAGTTGTATATAAGCGCTGTCGGAGTAATAACAATACTTTGCTTATTTTTTTCTGAAAGTAAAAATGCTATTGTCTGTATAGTCTTTCCAAGACCCATCTCATCTGCAAGTATCCCACCAAAGTTGTAATTTGATAATGTCTTTAAAAATTCAAATCCCTCAATTTGATAATCTCTAAGACTTGCATTTAGATTTTGAGGAACTTCTATATCCTTATTTAATTTATCGTATTTTTTAATTACATTATCTACATATTTTTTGCCATTTATAAAACTCATTTCTTCATCTTGTAGTATATTTTCTAAAAACATAGATTTATTATTTGGTATTTTTATCTTTTCTAAATCATCAAATAACCCCAAAATATCTATTATCTTAAATACTTTTTCTAAATCATTATCTCTTAAATCGATATAACTTCCATTAGGCATAAGGTGGTATTTATAGTTGTCTTTATACGATTTAAAAATTCTATCGTATTCACTTTTATCTACTCCCTCTATTTCTAAATTTGCACCTAAGTTTGAATTTCTAGACTGAGTTATATCAAAAATTACTTTTGGATTTATGACGACGTCTTTTTCATCTAAAGTCTCTTTATTTTTATCTTGAAGATATTTTAAATCTTTTAGTACTACGGCTACCATATGTGGACATATTCTCATCTCACCTGTAGTAAATACACTATCTTGACAATCGCAACTTATATTTGATATTATCCTCGTATTATAATCTATACTTATCATAGCTGTATAAGTTCTTCTATGGTACTCATCATATACACTTCCATAAAAATTTGCATTAGATCCATTTAAGTTAGTGTAATTATTGCTTACATAATTATTTTTATAAAAGACAAAACCACTATTGTATTTTTCTCTTTGTGTATTTCGTCTAAGTATCTCACTTATATTTGAAATTTCCATATTTTCACCTCATATCTTATTATCCTATAAATTTAAAATATTATAACGTATATATTTATTACAATTAAAAAAAGAGCGTTATATGCTCTTTTTGATATAAAATTAATTTTTATAATTCGTTTATATTCCTATATGTAATATTGTTTTTTATTTCATTAAAATCTTTAGGTTTATATTTAATAATATCTTTCATCACTTCTGAAAAAGTAAGTGGTTTATTTATAAAATTAAAAATATCGTACTCTTTATTTTCATATCTACAAAGCCTTATCTTACCATCATAACTAAGTGTTATCTTGTCACAACTCCAGCAGTTTGTATCATAAAACCTAGATACTATACCTATTTTACCTCTTGAATTAGGGGTTTTGTAATAATATCTACATACTTTGTCATATGATTTTATTTTAGTCATGTTATCCATATTATTTATTATATCAGCTACATTTAAATAACCTTCGTTAAATAAACCATCTAACTTCCCTACATACATCATTTCAAAGAACCTCAAAGTTATTGGAAAATTATTTGCAAGTTGTATAAAATCATCCATCTCATCATCGTTAAAATTCTTTATGATAAGTGTATCTATAGTCGTTTCTATCCCTAAATTAAGTGCTGTAGAAAATGATTTTAATACAAGCCCTAAATTTCCTCCTCTAGTTAAAGATTCGTATTTGTATTCTTTTAGTGAATTAATCTGTATATTGACTTTGTCTAAGCCTGCATTTTTTAATTTTAGACCTTGTTCTGAAAATTTAATTCCATTAGTAGTTAAACTAACTTCTTCTATATTACAGTAATTTTTTGCATAATAAATAAGGTCAACTAAATTAGGATTTAGAAGTGGTTCGCCGCCCGTAAATTCAATTTTTCTTATCCCTAATTCTGACATTGACTTTATTATAAATTTATAATCATCCACACTCAAATATCTACCTTTATTATATGTAGCTACGTCATTATATGGCATGCAATACGTACAATTTAAATCACATATATTTGTTAAAGATATATTCAAATAATCTATATCTCTATTAAATCCATCCTTCATTTATTCAACCTCAATATCATTTTTTATACTATTATATCATAATTTAATTTATATATTGTGCATTTATATATTTTTTATATAAATATACAAAAATCCACCCTCTATATTTAGAAGATGGATTTTTTCTATCTTTTTTTAGCTTTTTTCTTTTTATTTTTAGAAATATTTTTGTTTTTATTTTCGACTTCTTCATATCCTGGAGGCGGTATCTTTTTATATATAGTTTTAAAACAATTAAATGTTATTCCTAATGCAAAAGCCGCTGCTAATAATAATATTGGCAGTTTTTTTATAAATATTATGCACACAATAAATATTATAAGTCCTACTAAACTAAAATATACATTCATCTTTTGCCATCTCTCCATATGTAACCCCTCCTTTAGTATTATATTTCGATAAAAAAATATATTATCCTTTTTTATTGTACAATTTATAATTATTTTTTCTAACTTATATTTTAAATTTATAAAAATCTACATATTATATAATTTATTTCAATATACATTGGAATAAATGTTTTCTCTCTACACTATGTTTAAAAATGTGACATATAATAAAAAACTTTTATATATTTTTTACTTTTTTTATGTGGAAATTTAATCCAAAAAGTACTATCATAAAGTAGTTTATATTTTATGGAATTGGAGGAAAATAACATGAATACACAACAAATAATAGCTATCTCTATTTTCGCTATTGTAATGATACTTATAATAAGTGAAAAAATAGATAGAACTGTTGTAGCATTATCTGGTGCTGCCTTGATGTTTCTATTTAAAATAGTTACATTTGAAGAAGGAATTAGCCATATAGACTTTAACACATTATTTGTACTAATTGGCATGATGATTGTAGTCGCAATCGTAAAAAAATCAGGATTATTTGAATACGTCGCAATATTAACAGCCAAAATCTCAAAAGGAGATCCGTCTAAAATCATGGTTTATTTTATGATAATAACAGCCGTTTTATCTGCAATACTTGATAACGTGACAACTGTATTATTAATAGGACCTATGACACTTGTAATTAGCGATATTCTTTCTATTAATCCTATTCCGTTTTTAATGACACAAATTATCGCATCTAATGTCGGAGGTACTTCAACATTAATCGGTGACCCACCTAATATTATGATCGGTAGTGCTGCTGGGCTTAGTTTTGGTGATTTCGTAGTAAATCTAGGACCAGTAATTTTACTAATTCTTTTACTATTAGTATTTATATTTAAATTTATTTATAGAAAAGAATTAGTAAAAAGTCCACAAGCCGAAGAATTAATCTCAAACTTAGATGAAAAAAAAGCTATCCAAGACAAGACATTATTAATAAAGAGTTTATTTGTTCTTGCACTTATATTAGTAGGATTTATGACTCATAGTAAATTGGGTATTGAATCTTCTGTAGTCGCAATAACTGGAGCTTGTATATTATTATTAATCGGAAAACAAGACCCTCACGAGATAATATACAGCGTTGAATGGCCTACTATAGCCTTTTTTGCTGGATTATTTATAGTTGTAGGTGGTCTTTCAAATACCGGTGTAATCTCAATGCTTGCTAAATTATTAGTTGAAAAAACTCATGGTGATGTAATTCTTACAATGTTTTTACTTCTTTGGATTTCTGCAATAGTTTCATCATTCTTAGACAATATACCTTTTGTAGCTACACTTATCCCACTAATACTTACAATGCATACTCAAGGTATGGATGTAACACCACTATGGTGGGCTACTTCACTAGGTGCATGTCTTGGTGGAAATGGTACACTAATCGGTGCATCTGCTAATGTAGTCTTAGCTAGTGTAGGTCAAAAGCATGGATATCCTATCACCTTTAAAAGTTTCTTAAAGGTAGGTTTTCCTATAATGATATTTACAGTAATTATTTCAACAATTTATTTAACAATAAAATTTGCGATATAGATATTTAAATTTATATAAAAACTATTTTTGCATAAATTTAAAAAATATTTTTTATCCATATTTACATATACTTTAATAAAGTATTTTCAAAAGGGAGGTAAAGTTTTATGTCATTTAACAGAATTGATTCAGTCAATGGTGACTCAATTGAAATAAGACTTAGACAGTTAGGTGCTAGCAAAATCCAAAAAGTGCAGGGCTGCCTTTATTTTATAAAATTTATACTTGATGATGACTTTGAGGTTATGTATACATACAATATAAATGCAAAGAATAAATATTTCTTACAGAGGATAGAGCCATATCCAATACCTAATGGTACATTCTCAACTGAAGTAAAGATAGTTGATTTTATAAAAAAAGATATAGCTAAGTTTAGAAAAGGAATTAAAAGCGAACATTTTGACGATTTCTTAGAGGCTACAGCTCAAGCAAATAAATTTGTAAGACAATTAGATGATTTTTATTTAAATTATCAAGTAGAAGAAGATAGCTTAGTAAGCGATTCACTAGGTCAAATAAATACTACTATAGACAATTTAAATAAACGTCTTGAAAGTTTAATAAATCACTCTAAAAAAATCGACTAAAGTCTAAATAAATACGCTAAAAAGGCTATCATATTTATATAGGTAGCCTTTTAATTTTCTTTTAGTTTATATAAATTTATTTCTTACGTTTTAATTTTCTTAATTCTTTATTTGTGAAACGGCTCAATATGAGTCGCTACTTGTATATTTTTATTTAACTTTTCTCTCATAGTATTTTCAATATTGTGAGTTAGCTCATGTGATTTTTCAACGGTCATATCCGGCTCAACCATAATATCCATATCTATATATATATTATTTTCACATCCTCTACTTCTAATATTTTTAATATATTTTATCTCGCTAAATTCTACAACAATTTCTCTTATTATATTTTCATCTATTACAGCACTATCTACTAAAATACTAATAGTCGATTTGAAAATTTCATATGCACCGTGCAAAATAAATATTCCAACAACAAACGATACTAACTTATCTATTATTACTGGAAAACCTAGCTTTATACATATTAAAGTTATCAAAACACCTAGAGATACATAAACATCACTTTTTGTGTGAAGAGAATCTGAAACTAAAATGTAGCTGTTGACCTTTTTACCAACGCTATATTCATATTTAGTTACAATTATATTTATTATCAAGGTAATTATTAAAATTACAAAACTAATCGTAGTCATATTTAAGCTTTCTGGATTTTTAATTTGTAAAATAGCCTCGGCTACAATTTTTAATGCAATAAATACCATCATCATTCCAATAAATAAACTAGATAGCATCTCAAATTTAGTATGACCATAAGGATGTGTTTTGTCCTTTGGTCTTGCAGCTATCGAAATTCCCACAATGCCTACAATATTTGAAGCAGAATCAGAAAGTGAGTGAAAACCATCGGCCAAGACACTTGAGCTATTTGTCAAGCTTCCAACAACTATCTTCATAACTGTTACAGCTAAATTCGCCACAAGGATGAATAATAAGATATTTTTTACTTTCTTATATTTGTCCATAACCTTCCTCCTAATATCTGTGAGAAATTTTACATAATTATTTTTTTATATAATAATAGTATATTGTTGTAATTTTTTTTTGTGATTTTATTTTTAG
>NZ_JADPET010000108.1 GCF_015667935.1 Clostridium sp. 1001270J_160509_D11
TGATAGGTCAGAGGTGTAAGTGTAGTAATATATTTAGCTTACTGATACTAATAGATCGAGGACTTGACCAAATGAATATCATTCATTAAATGTTTTCAGTTTTGAAAGTATTAAATATTAATTGAATATGTTTAATAATTCAGTAAAGATTATGTGGTTATTATAGCAAAGAGGATACACCTGTTCCCATTCCGAACACAGAAGTTAAGCTCTTGAGCGCTGATGGTACTTGGTGGGCAACCGCCTGGGAGAGTAAGACGTAGCCACGTAGTCTTTTTTTATTTAATGAATTACATAGTCATTACAACTAGATAAGTTCATTATTCATTTTAAATAAGCATAGCAC
Source organism: Clostridium sp. 1001270J_160509_D11 (assembly GCF_015667935.1). GTDB lineage: Bacteria > Bacillota > Clostridia > Peptostreptococcales > Peptostreptococcaceae > Intestinibacter. The sequence goes on from NZ_JADPET010000108.1 coordinate 347, forward strand.
CTTTCATTAGGATACAAAAACCATTCTCTCTTAGTAGCAGGGAATGGTTTTTTATTTATATTCTATTTAATAATAAAAAGAAGATGATAATACTAGTAAAATACGAACAAATTTAAGTAAACTATAAAAATAACCACGCCTTAAAATTCAACATCTTGAAAATACTAAGGAGCGGTTATCTTTATGCCATGCTTATCACGTAGAAAGTTAACATAGCTTTAAATTAATATAATACTTTCTACTAATTTAATGGTTTAAGGTTTTTCATACTTAAATCTAGTATTTTAGCTGAGTGAGTTAATGCTCCTACAGATATAAATCCAACGCCTATTTCAGCGATAGATTTTATTGTTTCTAATGAAACATTCCCTGAAAATTCTATTTGTGCTTTGTTTCCTATTAGTGAAACTGCTTCTTTAGCAGTATCTAAATCCATATTATCAAGCATAATTATATCAGCTTTTACATCTAATGCCTCTTTAACCATATCTAATGTTTCTGTTTCGACTTCTATTTTTCTTACAAAAGAGGAATTTTTTCTAGCTAAATTAACTGCATTAGTTATTCCTCCAGCAGCGTCTATATGGTTGTCTTTTAACATAACTCCATCAGATAAATTGAATCGATGATTGTGTCCACCACCAACTTTTACTGCATATTTTTCTAATAATTTTAAGTTAGGTGTTGTTTTTCTAGTATCTAATAGTTTTGCATCAGTATGTTCTATTTCTTTTACAAATTTATTAGTTAATGTTGCGATACCACTCATTCTTTGAAGAAGATTAAGGGCAACTCTTTCACCTTTAAGTATATTTCTAGTATTTCCTTTAAGTTCGGCTATTTTTTCTTTTGGATAAACTCTATCCCCATCTTTTTTCCACAAATCCACAGATACATCACCTAAGATGTGAAAAACTCTAGCAAAAACATCTAATCCAGCTATAATACCTTCTTCTTTACAAAGAAGGTCAACAGAAGATATGCTATTTTCTGATACTATAGAATTTGTTGTTATATCTTCGTTTGGAATATCTTCAATAAGTGCATATTTTATTATTTTGTCTACAATTAAAAAGTTAATCATCTATTCTACCACCTTGTCCTTTAATTGCTGCTACAACTAATTTTTTATTTTCTTCTGCTATTTCATCCACTGTTTTTTCTAATTTATCAACAGATTTTGTGATTAATTCTATCTCATCTATTGAATTATTTATAATATTGGCAGCTCTTTGTGAGAATACTAATCCTTCTAATAATGAGTTACTTGCCAATCTGTTAGCACCATGAATTCCAGTACAACTAGTTTCACCCACAGCGAACAGGCGATCTAATGATGTTTTACTATTAGTGTCTACTTTTATTCCTCCCATAAAATAATGTTGAGCTGGAGAAACTTTTATTGGTTGTTTTGTTATATCAGTTCCTTTTTCAAGACAACTTTTATAAATTAATGAAAATCTATTTTTTATATAGTCTGAATCTAAAAAACTAATATCTAATAAAACATATGGTGTATTTGTCTTTTCCATTTGTTCAAAAACGGCTGCTGAAACAACATCACGTGGTAATAATTCATTTACAAATCTTTCTCCATTTACGTTTGTAAGGATACCGCCTTCACCTCTAACTGATTCTGAAATTAAAAATCTTCTTTCATCTTCAGTTTCATCATAAAATGCAGTAGGATGTATTTGTATATAATTAATATCTTTAAGTTCAATATTATGTTTTAATGCTGTGGCAAGTCCGTCTCCTTTTAGAATTCTTTGACTAGTAGAATTTTTATAAAGCCCTCCAATTCCACCACAAGCTAAAATTACATATTTAGCAAATACGTTTATTTGTTTATTGTCTTTTAAAAGTATAGCTCCAATGCATTTATCATCTTCTTCTATAATATCTACAAAAAAAGTATCTTCTGAAACAGTTATATTTGGTTTAGAAAGTATATTTTCTATAAGTGTTTTCTCAACGTCTTCTCCTGTGTGGTCATTAGTATGTACTATTCTATTTACACAGTGAGCACCTTCTTTTGTGTAATCCCAGTCTCCGTTTTCATCTAGGTCTAGTTTCATACCTAATGAAACTAATTCCTCTACATTTTTTATAGATTCAGAAGTTAATACTTTTACAGCTTCTAAATCATTTTTATATTGTCCTGCTTTTAATGTATCTTCTATAAAATCAGGAATATCTTCTTTATTTCTAGCAACAGAAATTCCACCTTGTGCTAGATATGTATTTGTACAGTCTATTTTCCCTTTTGAAACTACTAAAATATCTAAATCACTACTTAAATTAAGAGCACTGTATAAACCAGAAACTCCAGACCCAATTATTAAGACATCTACGTTTTTATTTTTCATAATTAATTCCCTAATTTATGCATATTTTCTAGAGAAGTTAATGCTTTTTGGCGTATTTCTTCGTCTAAAACAACTTCTTCTCTTTTTCCATCTAGTGCATCATAGATATCTTGTAAAGTAGTTTTTTTCATATTTGGGCATACCATCATTTCAGGGAAATAGAATTTTTTATTTGGATTTTTCTTTTGAAGTTGATGTAGTACACCTTCTTCAGTAGCTATTATAAACTCGTTATCTTCGCATTTAGTGGCATAATCGATTATACCGCTTGTACTTCCAAGATAATCGCTTAACTCTCTTACTTCTTTAGAACATTCAGGATGGGCTAAAACCTTTACATTTGGATGTTCTTGTTTTGCATTTAGAACATCTTCAGCTGTGATTCTGTGGTGTGTAGGGCAGAAACCTCTCCATAAAATAAATTCTTTTTCTGGGAAGAATTCAGCAATATATCCACCTAAGTTTTGATCAGGTAAAAATAATATTTGTTTATTTGGTATATTGTTCATTATATTTAAAGCGCTAGATGATGTAACAGATGCATCGCAAAGAGCTTTAACTTCGTAAGATGAATTTATGTAACAAACTTTAAATGCATCAGGATATTTTTTTATCATTTCTTCAACATCTTCAACTTCAGCCATATCAGCCATTGGGCAACCTGCATTTGGAGCTGGTAAAATGACTGTTTTATCTGGTGATAATACTTTTGCACTTTCAGCCATAAATTTAACTCCACAGAAAATAATTAAATCTTCTTTTGCATCACGAGCAACTTGACTTAAGTAATAGGAATCTCCTACATAGTCTGCAATTTCTTGTACTTCAGGAATTTGATATAAATGTGCTAATATTATAGCGTTTTTTTCTTTTTTTAATTTTAATATCTTTTCAGATAGTTCATTCATCATAATGGACCCCTTTATCATATAAAGTATTTACAGGTGTAATTACACTTGTGATAACAATTATAGCACCACATAATTTAGTATTCAACAAAAAATAATAGTTAAATTTTTAATTTTATTTAGGTAGATTGTATACATTCACTTAAAAAGTTAGCAATTGATTTTTTTAAAAAAAGTATATAGAATAAATTAAAGATGATGAAAAACAAAATAATAAAACAAGAAGAAGGTGCGAAATGAGCTCAAACGAAAGAAGAGAAAAGTTATTACAAATTCTAAAAAAGTCTGATAAACCTGTAAAAGGAAGTGAATTATCAGCAGAACTTCAAGTTAGTAGACAAGTTGTAGTAAAGGATATAGCACTTTTAAGAGCATCTGGATTAGAAATTATAGCGACATCTAATGGATATATTGTTTTGGATTCTGTAAAAAATGAATTTAAGATAAAGTGTAAAAATCATAATTCTGATGATGAACTTTATGATGAATTACAAACTATAATTGATTTAGGTGGAAAGGTAAAAGATGTTATAGTAGAACATCCTACATATGGAGTTTTAAAAGCAGACCTAAATGTAGCTACAAATAGAGATTTAAGAAATTTCATGCAGAAAGCAGCGACAAACGAGTTTAAACAGTTGTCAGTTTTATCTCCAGATTATCATATTCATACAATTGAAGTGGACAATGATGAAATATTTGAAGAAATACAAAAAGAATTAAAGTTGAAAAATATTTTATTTGAGTAAATAAACAAAGCGAGGGACTTATATTTAATAAGTCCTTTTATAGTTTAAATTGAAATATTTGTTTAAAAAGGTCAATTAAAATAAAATTTTGCAGGAAAAAATAAGTTGAATTATAAAAAAAGTTGTGTTAATATTAATATGTTATATGTTTAGGAGGAAATATGGAAAAAACATTTTTTATGAATGAGGCAATATCTGAAGCCAAGAAAGCATATGATAAGGGTGAAACACCTATAGGCGCTGTAATTGTTAAAGATAATAAAATTATCGGTAGAGGACATAACTTAACTGAAACTCTACAAGACTCTACAGCACATGCTGAAATGCTAGCAATAAAAGATGCAGCAAATACATTAGGTGGTTGGCGACTTATGAATTGTGATTTATATGTTACTATGGAACCTTGCATTATGTGTAGTGGAGCTATTGTAAATTCAAGAATAAAAAATATAATAATAGGAACTAAACATATTAAAAACGCGAATATAGAAAAACAACACACATTTAAGATGGAGTACTTTAAAGATAGTCGTGTAAATGTTGAGTTTGGAATTATGGAAGACGAGTGTTCGATCATTTTGCAAAGATTTTTTAAAGACTTAAGGAAAAAATAACTGGAGAGATGGTCGAGAGGACGAAGACGCTGGCCTGGAAAGCTAGTATGCATGTAAAAATGTATCGTGGGTTCGAATCCCACTCTCTCCGCCAAGAGGAACATTAATTTCGGTTACAACTTTGCTGTACTAGATGGGGAAGTAGCGGTGCCCTGTAACCTGCAATCCGCTATAGCAGGATTGAATTCCATCTAGAGGCTACTACTTTGTGGAGCTGCCCGGAGCAAGTGGTGTTGACGTTTAGGTCCCATGCAATGTAAGCCCATGAACCCTGTCAGATCCGGAAGGAAGCAGCAGTAAGTGGTTACTGCATGTGACGTGGGAGTGCCTAAGCCGAGCTAACTACTTCGGTAACGTCTGGGAAGTATAGTCAATAGATGGTGTACAGCATTTTAATATATAAAACAAATCCCTTTTTGAGGGATTTTTATTTTGTAAATCTTTTCAGAATAAAGGATATAACCCCCTTTATTATACTTGGAAAGATTTTTTTATTATCTATAAAAATAAAAATTATATAATTTGATTTATGGCAATTGGGAAAGGTGTTTAAATTAGAGTATTTTTATGCATTTAATGATATAATAATTAAAGAAATTGTCTAAAATAAAAATAGTATTTGGAACAAAGGGGATGATAGATATGCATAAGGCGTTGTACAGAGTATATAGACCAAAGAACTTCAGCGATGTAGTAGGTCAAGAACATATAGTTAGAACTTTAAAAAATCAGATAGAAAGTAATAATGTAGGTCATGCATATTTATTCTGTGGAACAAGAGGTACAGGTAAGACATCTACAGCTAAAATATTTTCTAGAGCAGTAAACTGTACTAATTTACACAATGATGAACCTTGTAATGAATGTGAAAGTTGTAGAGATATTTTAGAAGATAAAACAATGGATGTAGTTGAAATAGATGCTGCTTCAAACAATAGTGTAGACGATATAAGAGAATTAAGAGAAAATGTAAAATATTCTCCAGCTAAATCTAAATATAAAGTATATATCATAGATGAGGTTCATATGCTATCACAAGGAGCATTTAACGCACTTCTAAAAACATTAGAAGAGCCACCATCATACGTAATATTCATACTTGCGACTACAGAACCACATAAAATACCTGCAACAATATTATCTAGATGTCAAAGATTTGACTTTAAAAGAGTTACAGTAAAAGATATTTCATTAAGAATGAAATATATATGTGAAAAAGAAGGTATAGATGCTGATGAGAAAGCATTAAATTTAATTGCAAGGAATTCACAAGGTGCACTGAGAGATGCACTTAGTATATTAGACCAATGTATATCTTTTGAAGGACATACTATACGTTATAATGATGTAATTGAACTTTTAGGAAGTGTAAATATAGAGCAGTTATTTGACTTAGCTGAATCTATAATAAAAGAAAATACTAAAAAATCACTTCAAATATTAAATGATTTTATTATTTGGGGGAAAGATGTAAGAAATTTAGTAAACGATTTAATAGATCATTTTAGAAACTTAATGGTATGTAAAATATCAAATGATTTAGATGAAATAATATCACTTCCAGAAGAAACTATAGATTTACTAAAACAACAAGCTGAAACTATAGACACTAACAACTTAATAAGAGTTTTAAATATATTATCAGAAGCTCAAGATGGAATGAAAGTATCATCAAATCCAAGGGTTCTAATGGAAGTAACTATGATGAAGATAGCACAACCTATGTTTGATGATAGTAAAGAAGCCTTATTAAAGAGAATAGAAAACTTAGAGCAAAAAATAGAATCTGGAAATATAAAAGTTAATCACATATCCACAAATCAAACAGTGGATAACTCTAATAAAAATGAAAAAGTTGGTAACAATACGCTTGAAACATCACACGAAGAAGATGTAGAATATGAAAACTTAAAGAGTGATGATGTTAAGTTAATACAAAAATCATGGAAAAACATCTTACAAAAAATGAAAGAGGACAGACAGCAGATAACTAGGGCCTTACTTCAAGATGTAGATAGTTTTAATATAGCAGATGATATTTTATACATTATATTTACTGACAATTACTCATTTGCTAAAAATAAATTAGATTCACCACAAACTATACAATACGTAGAAAAAGTTATAAGAGAAGTATTAAACAGGAACTTTAACGTAAAAATTGTATTTAAATCTCAATTATTAAATTTAAATACTGAAATAAAAAAAGAGGATAAAGGTGAACAAATATTAAAAGATATAGTAAGTGAAGATATATTAGAAGTAAAAGATAGTATTGAAAAAAGCTAAAATAAATGATAAAAATTATATTATAAAATAATGATAAATTTCTTAAGGAGGAATAAATAAATGGCTAAAAAAGGATTTGGCGGAGGAATGATGCCAGGTAATATGAATCAAATTTTAAAACAAGCTCAAAAAATGCAAGATAATATGCAAAAAATGCAACAAGAATTAGAAGCTAAAGAGTTTGAGGTATCTGTAGGTGGAGGAGCTGTTACTGTTAAAGTTAATGGTAAAAAAGAAGTTTTAGATGTAACTATGAAACCAGAAGTAGTAGATCCAGACGATATAGAAATGTTACAAGACTTAGTTATAAGTGCAGTAAATGAAGCATTAAGAAAGGTAGACGACGCTCAATCATCTCAAATGAGTAAAATGACTGGGGGAATGAACATACCAGGTTTATTTTAGTAGGTGATAATAATGCAATATTATACAGAGCCTATAAGTAGGCTTATCGAAGAATTTTCAAAACTTCCGGGAATAGGAAAGAAAACGGCTCAAAGATTGGCCTTTCATGTAATTAACATGAATAACAATGATGTAGAATCACTATCAAAAGCAATTTTAGATGCAAAAAGAGAAATCAAGTACTGCTCTATATGTTGTAACATAACTGATAAGGATCCATGCAGCATGTGCTCTAACCCAAATAGGGATTCAAGCGTAATATGTGTTGTAGAGGACCCTAGAGATGTAGCAGCTATGGAGAAGATAAGAGAGTTCAAAGGACAATACCATGTACTAAATGGAGTAATTTCTCCAATGGATGGTATAGGACCAGATATGATAAATATAAAAGAACTTATACAAAGATTAGGAAACCAAGATGTAAAAGAAATAATCATGGCAACAAACCCAACTATAGAAGGAGAAGCTACAGCTATGTATATAGCTAGACTTATCAAACCAATGGGTATAAAAGTTACTAGAATAGCTCATGGTCTACCTATAGGTGGGGATTTAGAATATGCAGATGAAGTTACTATATCTAAAGCCTTAGAAGGAAGAAGAGAAATATAGAGGTGTAAAATGAAAACAACTGTAGATTTTGAGGAACATGCTGTCGATAAAGAAAAAAGACAGAAAAAAATTGAATCTAAAAAAAGAGATAAAGTAAAAAGTGCTGGTAAGAAAAAAATACACTCTGTAAAAGATAACAGAAACAGTGCATTTAGAAACAACTATAAACACTACCAGTATGATTACGAAGAAGATTTTTATGAACCTTATTAAATCAAAATATGATTGTCTATGCATTATAAAATTAGCCAACTCTTATGAGTTGGCTTTATTATTTATATGTAACTAAATTAATAACCAAGTATATTTGATACTAAATTGGCAATATCTTCAGCAGTATTTTGTTTTTTGATAGATTTAATATTATTTTTTAATAATTCCATTCTCGTAGGATTATCAATAAGAACTTTTAATAATACAGAAATAGTAAATTTCTTAGAGGTTCTTAATGCAGCTCCACAATTTGAAAGGAAATCCATGTTTTCTTCTTCTTGACCAGGAATATAATAAGGAATTATCATAGGTAATTCTTTTAATAGACATTCAGTTGTAGTTAGTCCACCTGGTTTTGAAACTATAATGTCTACAGCTGATAATATATCATTCATATCTTGAGTAAATCCAAGTATAGAAATATTTTTATCAATAGTATATTTTTCTAATGATTTTTCTAGTTTTTCTTTTAAAGTTTCATTTCTACCAGTTATAACAATTATTTGGAAGTCCCTATCTATTTCTAATAATTCTTTTAAAGTGTCTTTTATATTTCCTGCACCAAAGCTACCACCCATTAGTAATACAGTAAACTTATCTGGAGCTAGGCCAAGTTCTTCAAGAACAACACTCTTTTCTCTATGCTCTAAGAATGACTTCTCAACAGGGATACCATATGGTTTTATTTTATCACCATCTACACCTTCAGAAATTAATACTTCTTTTACATATTCATCCCCAGCAATATAATAATCAATTTCATCCTGAATATATGTTGAATGTGCTGTATAATCAGTTAAAACCGATATAAGTGGTGGAACAAAGAAGCTATTAAAAGCATTTCGATAAGGATATTTCTTTTTAAGTGTACTCAAAGCAATCATAGGGAATGGATGAGTTCCAATAATTAAATCAGGTTTACGTTCTTTTAATAATTTTTTTAACTTTGAAGCTAATAATGTATTAAATAAGTTACCTTTATACTCATGTTTAGAGACAATATTTGCATCTGACATTTTATATACACCGCCCCATGCTTTAGGTGTATATTTAGCTGATTTTTCATAACCACTAGAAATAATCTTGTCCATTGTCGTATTTATTAACTTTAAACTATCTATAATTTCACAAGTAATATGTTCACTATCGATGCATTTTTTTTCGATTTCATCCTTCATGGCTTTGGCTGCCCTATTATGACCACCACCAGTAGAGGCTGACATAATTAGTACCTTCTTTGACATTACAAATAACCTCCTAAATATTTTGATCGTATTGCTTTATTTTTATAAATTATGTACTATTAATTATAATTTTATAATTAGCAATACATATTAATTTTATAATATGTAAAACTGAAAATAAAGTAAAATCGAGAAAGAAGGAGTTGAGTAGAGTGAAGAATATAGAAATGTATACTAGTGATACATGTCCAAATTGCACAAAACTAAAAGAATATTTAAAACAAAATAATATAGAATATGTAGAATATAATATATCTAAGAGTTCAGAACATAAAAGAAACCTAATAAAAGAGGGGTTTCTATCAGTACCAGTAATGAAAATAGACTCTGATTATGTTTTAGGATTTGATGTACCGAGAATAAATCAATTACTAAATTTATAAAATAATTAAAATTTGATTATACAAAATTAATAATTATATATAATAAAAAGAAAA
>NZ_JADPET010000109.1 GCF_015667935.1 Clostridium sp. 1001270J_160509_D11
TTGTTTTTTTGTTTAAAGAGTTGTAACTCTTTTGTAATGCTGGAGCAGTAGATTTTTTTAATAAGTCTTTTCTACTCATACCAACATTCAAGACTATTCCTATAATCGCCAAGGATGTCATAACGGCACTACCACCATAACTTATAAACGACAGTGTTACCCCTGTTACTGGAATTAATCCCATCGTCATCCCTATATTTTGTATTATCTGGTATGAAAACATGCATACGACTCCAATTACTATAAAGGACCCATAAACATCTTTTGCCTCTCGTGCAATTTTTATCATTCTAAGCAGGAACATAGCGTATAAAACAACTAATACAGTTCCTCCTATTACACCTAATTCTTCAACTCCTACTGCAAATATGAAGTCACTATCTTGTATAGGTAAGAAGTCTTCTTGATTTTGAGTACCATTGTATAGCCCCTTACCAGTCATTCCACCAGAGCCTATTGCTATCATCGACTGCATAAGCTGGTAGTTTCCTTCTATAGATGTATCTTCTGGATCCATAAAACCTAAGATTCTATTTTTTTGGTATTGGTCCATACACATATACATTATAGGCAATAATATTAAAACAATTGTCCCAGCTTTTATAAGTATTTTTTTGTCTATACCTGCTGAGAATATCATCCCGAATACTATACAACAGAATATAATAGCTCCACCTAAGTCTGGTTCAACTATTATAAGACCGATAACTGGTATTGCATATAATACAACATCGAAAATTTCTTTTAAAGAGTTTAATTTTCCTCTGTATGTCTCTACTATTTTGGCATAACTCAGTATAAAAGTTATTTTTACTACTTCGATTACTTGTAAATCAAGTATACCTAAGTTGAAAGTAGATTTTGCTCCACCTCTACTGTCTCCAAATATTAAAACTAATGTCAATAAAGCTATACTAACAATATAAAGCTCTTTGTAGTATTTGCCCATTACATTGTAGTCTATCATTAAAATAAATATTATAATAACAGAGCCTATTCCAAACGCTAAACTCTGTACTATTAACCTTTTATATTGTCCCGTTTGATTTGCATGTGTAGCACTACTTAGTATTACTAAACCATAAGCAAATATGACCATTACTAGTAAAATTAGTTTCCAATCTATTTTCTTTATAAGCTTTATAGTATTTTTATAATCTATCAATTTCTCACCATCTTTCTAATATACTCTCAAAAACAAATTTAATGTTTAAAGGGATATACTTGCGTATATCCCCATAAAGAAAATCTCTATTTAAATTCTTTTAAAAGGTAGGTTTTCCCCCTCGTATTATAAATTTAAATTTTTCTCTCTTTTATATTTTTAAGTGGTATATTTGCAACTAAGGCTGATACTGGTTTATCATCTGTTTCGCTTCTCGTCTTAGACATTTTTATTTCTAAACCTTCTTCATCTATTTCTGCATAACTAGATATAACCTTTAATATATCATCTTTTATAGCTTCTAATAATTGTGGAGAACAATCTATTCTATCATGTACTAATACTAATTTTAGTCTTTCCTTTGCCACATTCTTACTTGTCTGCGAATTATTATTGAATGGCCTAAAAAAATCGAACATAATATCCTCCTATCTATTTGGCTGCTCCAAACATCTTTTTAAGTTTACTGAAGAACCCATCTTGAGTTTGAAGTTCCATAATTGGAACATCATGACCTAAGATTCTATCAGCTATATTTCTATAAGCCTTACCAGCTAATGATCTTTCATCTAAAATAGCAGGTTCACCTTTATTAGTTGAGATAATTATACTTTCATCATCTGGAACCATACCGATTAAATCTATCGATAATATTTCAACTATATCTTGCTTGTCCATCATATCTCCACGTTTAACCATGTCTTGTCTTATTCTATTTATTATAAGTTGAATATTATTGATTTCATTAGCTTGTAATAAACCTATTATTCTATCTGCATCTCTTACTGCTGAAACTTCAGGATTAGTTACTACTATAGCCCTATCTGCTCCAGCCACTGCATTTTTAAATCCTTGCTCTATCCCAGCAGGACAGTCAATTATTATATAATCAAAAGATTCTCTAAGCCTTTCACATAGCTCTGCCATTTGTTCTTCTGTTAATGCATTTTTATCTCTTGTTTGAGCTGCTGGCAATAGATATAAGTTTTCAAATCTTTTATCTTTTATTAAAGCTTGTTTTAATTTACAAGTACCTTCAACAACGTCTACTATATCGTATACTATTCTATTTTCAAGACCCATAACTACGTCTAAATTTCTAAGTCCTATATCAGCATCTACTACTACTGTTTTTTTATTTTGAAAGCTTAATGCTGTACCTAAGTTGGCAACTGTAGTCGTTTTTCCGACTCCACCTTTACCTGATGTTATAACTATAACTTCACTCATTTTTCTACCCCCTATAGATTTCCTTCTTTATTTTACATTTTTAGGTAAGTAACTCTCTATTACTATTCGTCCTTCACTTACAAAGGCTATCTCCGGGCTGATTTCTTTAATTTCCTTGTTACTTTCATCATCATCAGGCGCCTCAGCTATATTATCGGCAATTTGTAAAATTTTTGGACATAGACAGTTACCAACTATATATGCTCTATCATTTCCATTGGCACCTGCATGAACAAATCCTTCAACTTTACCCATAACGGTTATGTTTCCTGCTGCTATAGCTCTCGCTCCAGCACTTATATTACCCATAATAACTATATCTCTTATAGAAGTTAATTGTGAACCCGGATTCATATCTTTCATGACAACTATATCACCATCGTATACTACTATTTCTCCAGATCTTAAGCTCTCCACATATTTAGTGTCAAATAATCCTAATTGTTTTTTCTCTTCATCTTCCGTAAATTCTATATCAAACCTAGATGTAAGTTCTTCTTTTATCATTATTATTTGAATATCACTTAAGTAATCACAATTAATTTCACAGATTTTGGCTCCATTAAAAAATCCTACATATTCTTCTAACCTGTTAATTATTGAATCTTTCACAACATCAAAAGGGGCTACTCTTTTTATATTTATAATTATACCTTTTTTATTGCCTTTAAATTCAACAAGTTCACTGGCTGAAACTTCTTTTAAAGACATAACAACCTCCAGAGTGATATCAATTTATTTACTATATTCTTCATAAATATATTAATCACCTTTTTATTTTTTTATTTGAACATTAAAATTTAGTTTGTTGTCACTACCTGTACTGTCGCTTATGTTTTCTTCAGAGTCAGAATTTTTATTGTCAGATGTAGAGTCACTATCTGAATCATTTTTATTTGAGTTATTCTTTTGACTCGAACTATCTGTTTTGTTATTAGATGAACCTAATAAGTAATATCCTATTACGTCTTTTATTGGTAAGAAAGCATAAGTACTTGTAGTACCTTGAGGTATTACTGCTGCTACAGCTATTTCTGGGTCATCTGCTGGTGCAAATGCTACTGCCCAAGCAAAATCTCCATATGTTTCTTTATACTTATCTATATCATCATCTGTAATAGAAGGATTTACTTTCTTTATAGCTCTTCTTAAATAAGCGGCATTTATTTTATCTGTATCAGCTAATTTTTCATTAACTCCATCTTTTAATTCTTTTTCTAACTCTGCTCTTGTTTCTTCATCTAAATCTTTGTCTTTTAATTGTTCTTTAATTTCTTTGATTTTATTTTTAGTTAATTCTGCTTCCCTATCTTTTCTTAATTGTTTATAAACTTTTAAGACTTCTTTTTCTTCAACGCCATAACTAGATAAATGATCCATTAAGTAGTTATATTCGTCAGCTGTAGGTATTTTATCTTTTCTCTCCGCCGTACCACTCTTTGCTGCTACTTCTATAGGGAAGTTTACGAAGTATTTAGCAGCAGTACCTTGGCTTGTAACTAATTTCATACCTTTTGTTAATTCTTTTAAATTGTCACTATTTTTAAAGTCAATTTTTTTAGATACTACTTCATTTTCATAAGTTATTTCATAGTCGCTATTTACAATTTTTTTAGTTAAAGTCAGATCTGTTAAATATCCTCCATTTGCAATAGCCATTACATATCTTACTACTTGAGATGGTGTATATGCATTTTCACCTTGTCCTATAGCTAAGTTTAAGTTGTCTGATAATGTCCATCTAGCAAATTTTAAGTATGTAAATAGTATAGAGTCAGTTAAGTCTTCTATTCTATCTTCTTTTACATTTAATTTAGCTAATCTAGACATAACTTCACCCCTACCTGGAGTAGGGTCTTCATCTATCCAACTTACAATCTCATCTATTCTTTTATCCATTTCTTCATCGTCATTTTCATCGATATCAGTAAAACTATCGATTATATTTAGATTTAAATAAGATCTAAGTGAAATTTTAGTTGAATTTACTTTATCTTCTTCACTAGGTACTTTTCCGACTACTTCAGTTATTTCGTCTTCAAGACCTGTATGTTCATCTAAACCAAATAATTTAGCATATTCTAGTATCGTTTCAGAATTAACATCTGCACCTGGGTCTTTTCCACCTAGCCAGTTAGTTCCTGTACCTACTATACCGAAGTATACGTTACAAGATTCCTGTAATGCTTTATATAAATTTACTGCCCCATGGTTACTCTTTGATTTATTCCAAACGGCATCTGCGAAAGTCTGTCCATTTAATTTTATAACACCTGGGTCATTTATAGTATAATTTGGATCCAATCCATTTTCTAATGCAGCCATACCAGTTATCATTTTGAATGTTGAACCTGGCTGGAATACACCTTGTGCTACTAAATTTAGAAGTGGACTCGCCGCTAGTGTATCGTTTGGATTTTCAGGTTGTAGCTTTTCATAATCTTTTGATGATATACCTGTTACGAATAAATTCGGGTCGTAATCAGGATAACTAGCAGATGCTAATACTTCACCTGTTTTTACATCTACAGCGATGATAGCTCCTGTTTTAGCATTTTTAGCTCCACCACTTGTAGCTACATCTCCATATTCACTTTTATAAACTCCACCGTTATTTGCAACTTGTATCGTTTTTTCTAAACCTTCTTCAGCAACTTTTTGTAAATCCATATCTAGTGTTAAGTATACCGTATCTCCTGATACAGGCTCTTTAACTTCTAATTCATCTGTTATCTTACCAGTTGCATTTACTTTAACTTTTTTATATCCGTCGATACCTTTTAGGTGGTCTTCTTGAGTTGCCTCAATTCCTGTAAGACCTACAATATCATCTGATTTATATGATTTTTCTTTATTATTTAAATAATCATCTAATTGTGTAGATGGTATTTTACCTACATATCCAAGTACATGTGATGCTAATGCTCCATTTGGATAATGTCTAATAGGTTCGTTAGATATTGATATTCCTGGCATATTAGTTGTATTTTCCTCTACAAAAGCTACTGTCTCTTCTGATACATTTGATGCTAATGTAATTGGGTAATAAGTTCTATATCCTTGAGATTTTATAAGATTTCTTACAACAAGTATTTTTCTTGCATCTTGATCACTTAAACTCTCATCAATTCCATAGTATTGTCTTATTTTTTGGAATGCAACCTTTGCACTATCTGTACTTTTGACTTCTAGCTTTGTTCCATCATCTAGTTTTTTGACAAAACTCTTTAGCCAGTCGTTTTTATTTTTAATATCTGTAAACTCAAAACTCTTAACTAATATAGGAGGATAATATCCATTATTATTAAGCTTTTTTTGAAGTTCAGCTGGTTCTAAATCCCTATCTGATTTTTTTAATGTTCCATCTTCAATAAGACTATCTACTAGATAGTAGAATGTTTCTTTTGCATTAAGGTTTGATGGGATATTATTCTTTTCTTTATATTCTCTTACATTTTTATCATATGTATAAGAAAAGTTTCCATTTTTACTTATTGTAATAGGGAAATCATCTTCATAATCTTCGCCGTTTTCTATTAATTTATTTATTATTTTTAAAGCAACAGCGTTAGGATCATTTCCTTTAGCAGTTAATTGGTCACTTGATACCTCAACTACAAAGGAATTTGTATTTCCTGCTAAAAGCCTTCCGTATCTATCTCTAATCTCTCCTCTTGCAGCTTTTATTGTAACTTGTTTATAAGTTTTATTATCTGCAAGATTTGTATAGTATTCATGTTGTACTGTATTCATGTATAACATTTTTAATATGATTACTCCAAAGGCGCATAACAAGAAGATTTTTATAGCTTTAAATCTCTCAATAATTTTATTTTCTTCCATTAAATCACCACTATTCTTCTTCTAGTCTTAATATTGGTTTTTTAAATATTTTGTATACTAATATTCCCACTAAACTATTTAAAATTGGAACTATTAATATTTTTATAATTGATGTAAATGTACACACATTATACAGTACTCTCGCAAGTAAAAAACTAATTCCGCAATATATAAATGTTGTTCCTAAAATAATAGTAAATATCATTATAGGGCTTTCTTTATATACTTTGTCTTTTATATAACTTACCATATATGCTATTGTAAAAAATATTAATGCATTTGCTCCAAAAATACCGCCTACACTAGAATCTAGTATAAGTCCTAAAATAGCTCCTATAATTACACTTTCTAGTTCGTCTAAATAAAGTGAAATTATAACCAAATATATTAAAACTATATTTATAGTCATTCCAAAAACAGATAAATAATTAATAATACTATTTTGAAGTATTATTATAAAAAAACCCAATATACAAAGTAATACTTTTTTCATAATAGTTACCTCTCTAATTCATATTTCTTGGTTCTACTATTACTACATTGTCGATACTTTTGAAGTTTACGTTAGGTTTAACTACTACATATTTTAAAGATTTACTCTTATCTTCTGTAACCTTAGTAACTTCTCCTATAACGATATCTTTTGGATATAAACCAAGTCCAGATGTAACTACACTATCTCCTGGAAGTACATCATAATCTGAATCAAGCATATAACCTTGTAGGAGACCTTTATTTCTATTTACTTCTTCGTTTTTTATACCTGTCCCAGTTGTAATAATTCCCTTGCAATTAGAATCTCTAGATAATTTAAAACTAACTGATGATGTTGTGTCTAATAGAGTAATTACTTTTGAATAATTTGATGATACTTCAGTTACTATTCCGACTAAACCATAGCCATTCATAACTAAACTATTTTCTTTAACTCCATCTTCACTCCCTGCACTTACTACCATAGATGTGTACCAAAGACCGTCATTTTTACTTACAACTTTTGCTGATACTTGGTTTGCAATATATTTTTCATCTACGAATTTAAGTGATTTTTTTAGTTGTTCTAATGAGCTAGTATCTTCTAACTCACCTTTTAATTCTGTTATTTGTTTTTTTAGTTCTTCGTTTTCTTCTTCTAATTTTGTTACTTTTTTAGCATTAGATTTAAAGTTTAAAATATCAGAAAATCCACCCGTAAAGAATTGTACCCCTTTACTTACACCATTTTCTAATGTAGATGATACATTTAATATTATGTTTGAGTTAAAGGGACTCTTTCCTGAATTTGATCCAATCGATATGCCCACAATTCCAATTAAAGTGATAGCAACTACACCAGTTGCTATCACTTTAAAATTTATTTTACGTTTATTTTTGTCTCTTTTCAAACTCATCACCAGCTTCTATCTTCTTTTGTTTGCTACTAGAACTTTCTCAAATATTTCTTGATCTTCTACTGATTTTCCAGTTCCTATAGCTACACAATCAAGTGGATATTCAGCTATAAATACTGGCATACCAGTTTCTTCTTTTACTAATAAATCAAGTCCTTTTAATAAAGCTCCCCCTCCTGTTAACATTATTCCGTTTTCCATAAGGTCAGCAGCAAGCTCTGGTTTTGTTTTTTCTAGAGTTATTTTTATTCCGTTAACTATAGTATTGATAGGATCTTTTAATGCATCTCTTATCTCTGAAGAAGATATATCAATTTTCTTAGGAAGCCCTGTTACTAAATCTCTACCGCTTATTTGAGAAGTTACTTCTTCTCCATCTTTGTATGCTGAACCTATGTTTATTTTAACATCTTCAGCAGTTCTTTCACCTATTAATAGGTTGTATTCTTTTTTAACGTAATTAACTATAGCTTCATCTAATTTGTTACCACCTATTCTTATAGATTCAGCAGTATCTATTCCACCTAATGAGATTACAGCTATTTCAGAAGTACCACCACCGATATCAACTACCATGTTTCCTTCTGGCTCTTCGACTCTAAGACCTGCTCCTATTGCAGCTGCCATAGGTTCTTCTATTAAGAATACTTCTTTAGCTCCTGCTTGTTGTGCAGCCTCTTCGATTGCTTTTTTCTCTACTTCAGTAACACCATATGGTACACATATAGCTATTCTCGCACTAACTACACCTTTTTTAGCTGCAGATTTTTGTATGAAGTAAGTTAACATTGATTGTGTTATATCAAAATCAGCAATAACACCATCTTTCATCGGTCTTATTGCTTTTATGTTTCCTGGTGTTCTACCTATCATTCTTTTTGCTTCTTCACCAACTGCTAAAACATCTTTGCTGTCATCTCTTATTGCAACAACTGATGGTTCTCTAAGTACTATACCTTGACCTTTAATGTATACTAAAGTATTAGCAGTACCTAAGTCTATTCCCATATCTTTTGTCATTTTTCCGAATCCGAATAAAGATCCTTTTTGTTTTTTTTGTTTCTTTTCACTTGCCATTTTTAAACGCTCCCTTCAATCTTACACTATATCAAATCAACATATTTTCTTTAAAACTAAAATACAATCCATCACCTATAATTATATGGTCTATTACCTCAATGCCTATTATTTCTCCACATTTGACAAGTCTATTTGTAACAACTTTGTCTTCTATAGATGGTGTGGGACATCCTGATGGGTGATTATGTATGAGTATAATCTTATTGCTGCTTCTTCTTATCGCCGCTCTAAAAACTTCTCTTGGATGCACTAAAGATGAATTTAAGGTTCCAATCGAAATATCTACATCTGTTATTATTTCATTTTTTGTATTTAAAAGTACTATTTTAAATATTTCCTGTGATTCATATCTAAATATATCCATATAATATTTATAGATATCCCAAGGCTGATTTATTTTATATTTAGGCGGCTTATAACTGGATGCTCTTACACCTAATTCTATAGCTGCCTTTATTTGGCTTGCTTTTGTAAGTCCAATACCGTCTATACTACATAGCTCTTCTATACTTATATCATATAAATCTCTAATATTTATTAATTTTTCCTTAAATATTTGGTTAGAAAGCTCTATAGCATTATATTTTTTATTTCCAGTTCTAATTATAATAGCTAACAATTCTGCATCAGTTAATGATTTCACACCTTTTGTCAGCATCTTTTCTCTCGGTCTTTCTTCTATTAACATATTTTTTATGTTTAGACCTTTACCTAAAGTATCTTGCAGATGAATCATCCTCCATAAAATAGATTTATATCAAAGTGATTCTTTAGTAAATCGCTAAGTCTTGAAATAGGGAGTCCAACTATATTAAAATAATCACCTTGTATATTTTTAACTAATAAAGCTCCATAGCCCTGTATTCCATATGCACCTGCTTTGTCTAAAGATTCATTTGTATTTATATAATCTTTAATAGAGTCCTCACTTAAATCTTTAAATGTAACGAAACTAACTACATAATCTTTTATAATTTTATTTTCTTTCAAGTTAATTAAACTGATTCCTGTTATAACTTTATGTGTTTTATTAGATAGTCTTTTTATCATTTGATATGCCTCATTTTGATCTTTTGGCTTACCTAAAACTTCGTTATCTAAAGCTACAATTGTATCTGCTCCTATAACTAATCTATCTGTATTTCTCTTTGCTACATCAAATGCTTTTTCATATGCAAGTCTAACTACCATATCTTCTGGAGATTCGTTTTCCAAAATCACTTCTTCAATATCACTTTTTTGTATATCAAAATTAAGCTTAGTATTTTGCAAAATCTCTTTTCTCCTCGGTGAAGCTGATGCTAATATTACTTTCATTTGTTCACCTTCTTGTACTCAAATTTTGTACTAATTAAGTTTATCACTATATTAT
>NZ_JADPET010000010.1 GCF_015667935.1 Clostridium sp. 1001270J_160509_D11
AACACAAGCTGATTTAGAAAGTGCTAGTGATGAATTTGTAAACATAGTAAAAGAACTTCGAGATGTCCAAGGTGTTGGCGCAATGACAGGTTCAGGTAGCATCACTGGTTCTTCTAAAAAAAGTGTTTCTGCTTATATCCTTTTAAAAGAAGATATGAAACATTCTAATAAAGAAATTGCTAAAATGATAAAAGATAAAACAAAATCTTTAGGTTATGATATAACAGTTAATGAATCTGCTATGGATACTGGAAGTATGTTATCAAGTGGAATAAGTATCAAAATCAAAGGAAATAACTTAGACAAACTTCAATCTATATCTGAAGATATGACAAAATTACTAAAATCAGTTAAAGGTGTTACTGATATAAAAAGTGATTTAGATAATATAGAAGTTGAACAACGTATTAGTGTTGATAAAGAAGCTGCTATGAAATATGGTCTTACAGTTGCACAAGTATATCAACAAGTTTCTGAGGGACTAAAATCAGAAAGAAACTCAACATCTATAACTCAAAATGGAAATGATTTAGATGTAGTTGTAAAAAGCGCTACAGAACCTACATTAGAAAACTTAGAGTCTTTAAATATAAAAGGTACTCAAAATAATGAAGATGTTACTATAGCTTTAAGTGAAATTGCTTCTATAGGTAGTGCAAATACTCCATCATCAATAAATCACACTAACCAAACTCGTTATTTAACTGTCTCAGCATCAGTTGATGATAGCCACAATATCGGTTTAGTAAGTCGTAAAATACAATCAAAAATTGATAAATATAAAACTCCTTCAGGCTATAGTATTGAGTTAGGAGGAGAAACTGAAACAATAAATACTACTATGAAAGACTTAATCCTTATGATAATACTTGCTATAGTATTTATTTACTTAATAATGGTTGCTCAATTCCAATCATTATTATCACCATTTATCGTAATGTTTACTATACCACTTGCATTTACAGGAGGCTTATTAGCATTATTAATTACTGGACAAGTACTAAGTGTAACTTCTATGTTAGGATTCTTAGTTCTTGCTGGTATAGTTGTTAATAATGGTATAGTCTTTGTGGACTATGTAAACCAATTACGACTTGATGGAGCCAATAAGCATGATGCCTTGTTAGAAGCTGGTAGAACGCGTATAAGACCTATACTTATGACTGCTTTAACAACTATACTTGCTATGTCGACTATGGCGTTAGGAGTTGGTATGGGTTCTGAATTATCACAAGGTTTATCAATAGTTACAATAGGTGGTTTATTATACGCTACATTATTAACGCTATTTATTGTTCCAATTCTTTATGATATATTACATAAAAAGGAATTAAAAACTGTTGAAATAGGCGAATCAGACTAATAAAATTTAATCCAAAACATTAAAGGGACTATACAATAAAATTACTTATATTGTATAGTCCCTCTTTTAATTTATTTTATATTTCACAAGTTTATACTCTGTTTTATAATGATATAACTCTACTCATCAATTCATTACTTCTCTTGATAAATAAATCTAATTCATCTGCACTTAATTCTTTGTTTGCAAGCAATGCTAAGTCTACAATTTGGTTGCAAATTACATCTACAGCTTCTTTTTTAGTTTCGTCATCTTTTAAAGATAAAACTTTTTTGATTAATGGATTTTTATCATTTATAACTAATGTTTTTTCTTCTTTTAGATCGAATCCATAATCTAATCCAGCAAATCTAGATTGCATTTCCATCATTCTTCTTGATTCTTCTGAAACTAATATAACTGCTGGTGTATCTTCTTTCTTTAGGCTTTCTACTGTATATTTTTCAATTCTATCGCCTATTTTTTCTTTGAAGAAATTAACTATTTCTTCGTCTGCTTTTTCGTCCTTTTCTTCATCTTTATCTTTTAATACATCTGATAAATCAGAGTCTATTCTCTTGAATCTTACACCATGTTCTTTATATTCAAGGAATGTGATAAAGTTATTATCTATAGTGCAATCTAATATAACTGCATTTAATCCGTATTCTTTAAATAATTTAATATATTGAGATTGTTGTTCTCTATCTACAACATAGAATACTTTATTTTCATGTTTATCTTTCGCTACTTCTAAGTAATCTGTTAATGTTATATATTTTCCATCAAGATCTTTATATAAAATGTATTCTTTTATTTTATCATAAAAACTTTCATCTTTTAGACAACCGTATTTGATAAATATTTGTATATCATCCCAGAATCCTTCGTATTTTTCTCTTTCATTTTTACAAAGTGATTTTAATTTATCTGCAACTTTTTTAACTATATGCTTAGAAATTTTGCTTACATCTCTATCATTTTGTAAGAAACTTCTTGATACATTAAGCGGTAAATCTGGACAATCTATTACACCTTTTAATAATAGTAAAAATTCTGGTATAACTTCTTTAATGTTGTCTGCTACGAATACTTGATTGTTATATAATTTTACTTTACCTTCAACTAATTCAAATTCATTTCTTAGTTTAGGGAAGTATAAAATACCTTTTAAATTAAATGGATAATCCACATTTAGATGTATCCAGAATAATGGTTCATCAAATACATTAAACACTTGTTGATAGAATTTTATATATTCTTCATCAGTACAATCTTTAGGTGATTTTAACCATAGAGGATTTGTATCATTAAGTGGCATTGGTTTTACTTCATCTTTAGTTTCTTCTGAAGTTTTATCATCACTACCATCTTCAGATTTTTTATTTTCTTCTTCAGCTTTTTTCTTAGCCTCTTCTTCTAATCTATCTGTATTTTCTAGATATATTTCAACAGGTAGGAATGAACAATATTTTGTGATTATACTTCTTAAATTGTATTCATCTAAAAATTCTTCGCTATCTTCTGCCAAAGTAAGAGTTATTGTTGTACCTCTTTCAGTTCTTGTTCCATCCTCAGTTATTTCAAATTGCATACCATCTGCTGATTGCCATCTGATTGGTTTTGCACCTTCTAAATATGAAAGTGTATCTATTTCAACATTACTAGATACCATAAATGCTGAATAAAATCCTAAACCAAAATGACCTATTATATCATTTGATTCTTCCATCTTGTCTTTATATTTATTAAAGAAATCCTCTGCTCCAGAAAAAGCAACTTGATTTATGTATTTATCTATTTCATCTGCAGTCATACCTATCCCATTATCACTAAATTCTAGTGTTTTATTTTTTTTGCTGACTGCAACTGTTATCTTATAAGGTTTATCATCACTATTAACTTCCCCCAAAGCTACTAGTCTTTTATGTTTGCTAACTGCATCACAACCATTACTTATTAATTCTCTTATAAATATATCCTTATCAGAATATAACCATTTTTTAATTATTGGAAAAATATTTTCAGTATCTATTGAGATACTCCCTTGTTTTAATGCCATATGTCTGACCTCCCATAATTGAATATTATTTATTACTGTTTTTTTCAAAAAAAAATAACAAGGGTGCCCCCTTGCTATTAAGGGTTTTTGCAAAAGTTCTATTTCTTTTTTATTTATTTCATAAAACTATTCTAAATTAATTTTATTCGAACTTTTTATAAGAAACCTAATTATCACTCTTTAGTCGAGAGTGCTAATTCGATAGTAAAAAAAATACCGATATAGTTATCCTGTATTTTAACTTTTTTCTTATACATATTATTATAGCACGTTTGTTAGCACTGTCAAGTATAGAGTGCTAATTTTTTATAAAAATATAGTGAGACTTCTTTATTGATAGTCCCACTATATTTTTTCTATATAATTCTCTTTATATTTTTAACTCACTATATAATCTAAAAAAGTTGAATATAAAATATCCAACTTCCTTATCAAACAATTTATTTTGCTTGAACATCATCTTCGCTTTCTTTTTCACTGCGAATCTCTACTACAGTTTTATTTGGAAGGCATACTATCTTTTGTCCATTAGAGTCGATTTTTCCTTGTTTTATACAAAGCTTATCCGGACAATTAGCGTCTTCCATATATACAACACCTTCTTTTATTATTACTTTGTTGTGTTCATCTATATCAATTGTTTTATCTTCGTTTAATGGGTAAGTTCCGTAGTCTTTTCCGTCAACCTTTATGATAACTTCTCCACCTTTTTGTGCAAATAAAGATTTTGCTCCAAATCCCATTCCTGCAACAATTAATATGACTATTATTAAGATTATATCTTTTCTTTTCATAATGTTTTTCATAACTATTCTCCAGTATTATTTTTAATAATTCCCTAAATTTATCTTGCTTATTTTTACATGTCAAATATTGAATAAATCAAAAATTTTTCCGACAATTTTATTATACTAATACTCGTTCTCATTGCCAAGAATAGTTCTCAAATAATTTTTCAAAAAAATAAAGCTAGGTAAATCCGCATCTACCCAGCTAAATTCTAAAGAGGAAATTATCATATGATTAATTATTTTCATTCTATTTAATTTCAATTACTTGTTTATTTTCTATTTTCTTTTGTTCTTTTTTAGGAACAAATATATTTAAAACACCTTTGTCATATTTAGCTTGTATATCTTGTTCTGTTACTTCATTACCTACATAGAAACTTCTCTTTGTATTGCCATAGTAACGTTCTTGTCTAATGATATGACCTTCATTGTCTTTTTCTTCGTTTGTTGTATTATGTTCAGCACTTATTGTTAAATAACCATCTTCCAAATCTAATTTCAAATCTTCTTTATTAAATCCTGGAACTTCCATTGCCAATTCATAACCATTATCTTTTTCTTTTATGTCTGTAGACATTCTGTTTGTTGTAGTCATATTAAAAACTGGGTCTGTGAAAAAGTCATCAAATAAATTATTATTAAAATTAAATCTTTCTGGGAATAACATAAAGCATCGTCCTTTCATTTTAGTACTCTATGTCTGGAGTGCTAATTCAACCATTTTTTTGAGTATACCCTTTGCTCTGGTTGAAACTTTATTAATTATATTAATTATTAATTTATATTTTAGAAGATTTCTTATTTAAGTCTTCTTTTTATCATTTAATTTATTTTGCAAACTATATTGATATTATTCTACTTCTATAGTTTGTTTATTTTCTAGTTTTTTAACTTCTTTTTTAGGAACAAATACGCTTAAAACACCTTTATCGTATTTTGCTTGGATATCATCTTTTGTTACTTTATCACCTACATAAAAGCTTCTCTTTGTACTACCATAATAACGTTCTTGTCTGATTAGATGTCCTTCTTCATCTTTCTTTTCATCAGATTTTTTATGTTCAGCAGTAACTGTTAAGTAACCTTTTTCTAATTCTAGTTTCAAGTCTTCTTTATCGAATCCTGGAACTTCCATATCTAATTCATATCCATTTTCTTTTTCTTTTATATCTGTGGACATTCTATTAGGTACATTTACATTGAAAATTGGATCACTAAAAAGATAATCAAATAAATTATTACTATTATTAACTAAACCAAATCTTCTTTCTGGAAATAACATAAAGCATCATCCTTTCATCTTTTTATTAGCACTCTTCATTAATGAGTGCTAAGTCAACTTCTAAATTTAAGCATACCTGGTATGCTTTTGTTGACTCTTTATTCATTTTACCTATTTTCAAATTTGTGATTTGTTTATTCAAATCTTTTATTTCTTTGTCTTACTTGTTATCCTTTTTCCTTATGACTATATAGTACACCTTTTTGTTAGCACTGTCAACCATTGAGTGCTAATTTTTTCCTATTTTTTATTAGTTTCCTTACAGAAATCCTTTATATCCCCTCCAATCACTTGTTCAGAGGGGATTATATTTTTTTAGATTTCTAAGTTTTTTTATTTAAAATAATCAATAACTATATTAACCATAGTCTTAATTCCTATTTTTATACAATCTTCATCACAGTTAAATTTTGAATTATGCAATATACAAGTGTCTTCGTTTTTTTCAGACTTGCATCCTAAAAACATAAAGCAAGATGGAACTTCTTTTGCAAAGAAAGAGAAATCCTCTCCACCTGTATCGGGATTATCCATCTCGATTAAACTGTCCTCTCCCATACTATTTATAATAGATTTTTTTACTAATTTAGTAAGTTTAGGATCATTCATAGTGACTGGATATCCATGATTAAATTTATATTCATAATCGCATCCATGTATTTTGCAAACATCTTTAACAAATTCTTCAATTTTATCTGGTAGTATCTCGCATGCCTCTACACTAGAGCACCTAACTGTACCTTCAATAGATACTTCACTAGGAAGTACATTATATCTCACACCACCATTTATTTTTGACAATGTAAGAACAACTACATCACTCGGGTCTATTGCCCTACTAACAATCGTCTGAAGTTGAGTTATTAAATATGCTGCACAAACAATAGCATCATGGCCTTCATGCGGTTTAGATGCATGTGATGCCTGCCCTTTAATAGTTATAAAAATTCTATTTGATTCTGACATCATTGCATTTGGTTTTAAAGCAATTGTTCCAATTGGATAATCCCAAACATGAAGTGCAACTGCATTATCGACATGAGGATTTTCTAAAACGCCTTCTTTTATCATTAAAGGTGCCCCACCTGTTGGATTATTTTCCTCTGCTGGCTGGAATACAAACTTTACATTTCCATTTATCTCATCTTTAATTTCGTTTAATACTTTTGAAACGCCTAATAGTATTGATGTATGCACATCATGACCACAAGCATGCATAACACCAGGATTTTTTGATTTAAACTCAAAATTTGTTTCTTCTTGTATTGGTAAGGCATCCATATCCGCCCTGAGCATCAAAGTTTTTTTACCCTTGCCTAAATTCAAATTAGAGACCACACCATTATTTTCTCTTCCCCTTTGAGCATCTAGTCCAATTTTGTTTAATTCCTTAACAATAAATTCTGCTGTATTAAACTCCTTTAAACTAAGCTCTGGATTTTGATGAAGGTACCTTCTTATTGATATCACTTCATCTAAATACTTATCAACTAATTCTTCCACTTTATTTTTTAACATTTTTATTCCCCCTAAAAATTAAAAGGTACAGATTTTAATCCGTACCTTTTAATTATATCATAAAGACTATAAGTAATTGATATTACTATAAGTATATATTTTTATATAGAAATTTATTCTGATTCTTTTAATGATTCTCCCAAGTCAACCTTTTTAATACTTCTATTAAGAATGAAATTAACTAGAGAGTAAACTAATAAACCAACTACAAATACTACAATATGTAGATAGTATGGCATATACATTTCTATATATGATGTAAATCTCATAAATGCAAATTTAAACAATACATCCATTAAGTAATATGAAAATGGAGCACATATGATTAATGAAATTACAACCACTATAGTACTTGCTTTTAAGTATAACTTGCTTATTTCCTTATCATCATATCCCATAACTTTTAAGAAAGACATATTTGTAGCATTTCTATCCATAACTAATTTAGTTAATATATACATAACAACTAAATAGATAATTATTGATACTGTAGTCATTATAGGAATCATTTGACCAAAACTTGAGGTTACTTGTTCCCCTATTTTCACAACATCATTTCTAGTTAGTTTTGATTGTATATATTCATCTTTTATGTCTAATTTTTTATCAGATAAATATGCATTATAATAATTTTTATCTTGATCAATCATATCATTAAGATTTTTTTGAGTCATATATGCAGAAAATCCAGCTTTATAATCATATATATCATAAACTTTAAATTTATAATCTTTTTCTGTGTATGGGTTTGTAAATGTGATTTTATCTCCCTTTTTAAGTCCCATTTTTTGTGCAAAATCATACGAAATAGTTATTTCATCATCTTTTGAAGGTAGAGAAATATCATCATAATATTTAGAATCATTATCTAATCCATAAAAAGATACATCTAGATCTAAATCCCCTGCCTTATAATAAGTTTCTAAACTTGTAATTGTAAGTTTTTCTGCATCTTTTGCATTTTTTATATCTACAGGTTGTTTCAAAACATATTGATAATCTGCTTTTACACTATCTTCTGAGTTTTGAAGATAATTATCAATACAAGGACCCATAACTATTCCAAACATTAATATAAAACTTGCAAATAATATACCTATAAATAATGTAAAATAACTACCCTTATTTTGAAGTATTACACGTATTTGAAAACGTCTAAAAAATGACCCATGTTTTAATTTAATATGTTGTTTTATTCTATTTTTATGTGTATCTCTTCTTAAGAATCGTATTGGTGATATATTTAATTTATGTCTAAGCATTAAGTAGTTAATTACTAGCATAAATACAAGTGGAATTATTGTTGTAGTTACAAATGCCTCTGGTATAAATTGCACTTTTAATGGTGGCAAGCAATAACTTCCATAGTACATATCTTTAAAGTATGGTGGAAAAACAAGATATCCCACTATATTCCCAATTATACAACTCACAATAGTAATAATTATAGGTAAGACCATATAATGTCTAATCAGTTCGTTTTTAGTATATCCACTTGCCAAAAGAGTTCCGATAACTGTAGATTCTTCATCTATAATTGTTTCGCTTATTACTACGAATATAAATGCTAAGATTACTAAAATTATATAAAGCAATGCCTTAATCATTGGAATATCTCCACCCATATCATTTGGTAAGAAAGATATGGTTTGATTCATATCTGATGTCATCATATTTGTAAGCATATATCCGTTTTCTAAACATATATCTCTGATATCATTCAATTTATCATAGTTTTCTTTATCACTTGCATCTTTTTTATCTAATACATAACTATAATTATAAGTTATATTTTTTTCTGCAAATTCATCAAAAGTTTTATTATCTACAATAGCTACACCAAAGTGAATTGCATCCATCATTAAGTCATTATTTTTTTCTATTAATGAAGTATAATCAGGAACAGCTATAAAACCAACTATTTTTATATCTTCACCATTTAAATGAATTGTTTCCCCTACTTTATAATCATTTTTATCAGCAAATAGTCTATCTAAAGCAATTTCATGTTTATTCTTGGGTAATCTGCCTTCATATACTGTGGCTATATCTACCTTTTCTCTATTTTTATAGATTCTAATCATGGTGTCATCGCTTAAATCTTGTTCACTATAAAAATTTTCATAAAGATTTAAATCTAAATCTTCTATTTTATCTTTTGTATCTTTATTAAGAGTTTGTGTAACTGCAAATTGACCATCTTCAACATTACATTCATCTTGGTTCTTATATAATAAATCCTTTACACTATATACAACAGTTAAAAATCCAGATACTGCACTTATCATAACTATAAGGACTATACTAATTGATAGATATCTTGTTAAATTCTGTTTAAATTCTCTCCATAAGCTTCTGTTTAATGGATTTTTCATGTCAATCACCTACCACTCTAAATCTTCTGCTTTCGTACGAGTTTCATTTATTTTATTTTTTATAATTTGACCATCTCTAAGTCTCATAACACGATGTGCCATATTTTTAATAGCATCATTATGTGTTACTACAATAATTGTAGTTTTATATTTTTCATTTATTTTTTCTAATAATTCTAATATGTCTTTGGATGTTTTGTAGTCTAGAGCTCCTGTTGGCTCATCACACAATAATAAGGAAGGATTTTTTGCTAATGCTCTACCAATTGCTGTACGTTGTTGTTGTCCCCCTGATAATTGGTTTGGATATTTATTTTGATGTTCTTCTAAACCTAATGTCTTTAATAATTCGTCAACAGAAATAGGCTTTTTACTTAAATATGCTCCTGATTCTATATTTTCTTTTACTGTCAAATTAGGAACTAAATGATAAAATTGAAAAACAAAACCTAATGTATTTCTTCTATAAAGGGTTAAGTCTTTATTTGATAATTTCCCTAAGTCAACATCACCTACTACTATATCCCCTTCATCTATAGTTTCTATTCCTCCAATTAGATTTAATAGTGTTGATTTTCCAGAGCCAGAAGGCCCTAACATAACACATATTTCACTTTTTTCAATACCGCAGTTAATTCCCCTTAAAACCTCTACTTTGTTTTCATCTTGACCATAAAATTTTTTAAGATTTTCAATTTGTAAATACATAAGATTGCCCCCTTTAAGTGTTAATATATACTACTTTTTCAAAGTTCTTACGATTTACTTTTATCGTAGCACTGTATTTGTTAAAAATCAATATCATTTGGTTTTTAATATCAATTATTCAAAATATTATTCTTCTAATCAAAAAGAGCCTTGCTTAATAGACAAGACTCTCTCTATTTTAAAATATTTATATCTAACTTAGTTTTACATATTTACCTGATACATAGCCATATGAATTATTGTATTTTATTTTATACCAGCCATTTGATTCCTTCTTAACTATTTCTACTTTTGTACCTTTTTTTAGTACACCTATTGATGCATAACTTGTTCCTGCACCTTTTCTTACGTTTAAGTTTCCTGTAGTTGTTCCTTTTGCTATTACTTCGTCTTCAGGTTTTGGGTCTGGTGTTGGATCTGGTGTTTGTGAATCTAATTTTACATATGTTCCTGATACATAGCCATATGTATTATTGTATTTTATTTTGTACCAGCCGTTTGATTCTTTCTTAACTATTTCTACTTTTGTTCCTTTAGTTAATGTTCCTAATCTTGTATAACTTGCTCCTGCACCTTTTCTAACGTTTAAGTTTTCTGTAGTTACTCCTGTTGCTATTACTTTTTCTTCTGGTTGTGGGTCTGGTGTTTGTGAATCTAATTTTACATATGTTCCTGATACATATCCATATGAATTATTGTATTTTATCTTATACCAGCCATTTGATTCTTTCTTAACTATTTCTACTTTTGTTCCTTTAGTTAATGTTCCTAATCTTGTATAACTTGCTCCTGCACCTTTTCTAACGTTTAGGTTTTCTGTAGTTACTCCTGTTGCTATTACTTTTTCTTCTGGTTGTGGGTCTGGTGTTGGATCTGGTGTTTGTGAATCTAGTTTTACATATGTTCCTGATACATATCCGTATGAATTATTGTATTTTATTTTGTACCAGCCGTTTGATTCTTTCTTAACTACTTCTACCTTTGCACCTTTAGTTAATCCACCTATTCTTGCATAATTTGCTCCTGCACCTTTTCTAACGTTTAGGTTTTCTGTAGTTACTCCTGTTGCTATTACTTTTTCTTCTGGTTGTGGGTCTGGTGTTGGATCTGGTGTTTGTGAATCTAGTTTTACGTATGTTCCTGATACATATCCATATGTATTATTGTATTTTATTTTGTACCAGCCGTTTGATTCTTTTTTAACTACTTCTACTTTTGCACCTTTAGTTAATCCACCTATTCTTGCATAGTTTGCTCCTGCACCTTTTCTAACGTTTAAGTTTGCTGTAGTTACACCTGTTGCTATTACTTTTTCATCGACAGTTGTATTAGTAGCTTTAAATGCTAAATCATTTTGTTTTGCATAAGTTTCTGCATAAGAACCTGTTTCTCCATGAATTGTAACAACTTCAGCACCTGCATCTGCTAATGATTTACCTATCTTTGTAACTGATTTAGGTATTGTTATATCAGTTAATTTTTCACAATCGCTAAACGCTTCATCACCTATAGTTGTAACTCCATTTGGTACTGTAAATTGAGAAAATCCAGTCATAGCAAATGCAGAATCCCCTATAGTTTTAATACTGCTTGGTAGTTTTATAGAGCTTAAACTTTCACAACCTGCAAATGTAGAATCTGGAATAGTACTTATTGAACTTGGTAAAGTTACATTTGTTAAGTTACTATTTAGTAAAAATACTCCTGCACCTAATTTTGTTACACTGCTTGGAACAACTACATTATTTAGACTTAAATCTAAAGCAAAAGCTAAAGTATCTATAGTTTTTACACTGCTTGGTATTGTAACTTTAGCTAAATTATCGCAAGCTGCAAACGCACTTGCCCCAATAACTTCTACTCCTTGTGATATTGTTACACTTTTAAGTTGGTCTAATGATGTAAATGCACTATAATATATCATTTTAACCGGTTTTCCACCAAGAGTACTTGGTATAACTAAATTTGTTGCACTACCATCATAATCTGTCACTATAGCTTCATTTCTATTATTTATAACATAATAAAATCCATTTTCTACTTCTTCTTCATAATACTCATTATCAAAATCATATCCCCAGTCTATATCTAAAAGCATATCTTCAAGGTCAGAACTATCCTGTATTCTAAGTAATCCCCTGCTTCTACTCATTGAATCAGATACTACATTCAATATTTCTTGAGTGCTTTCTTGTGATACTGTTGATTCTGCATAAACATTAGTTGCACTAATCGAAAAAGATGCTAATAGTCCTAATACTGTTAAGACACTTGCTATCTTTCTAAATTGTTTCGGCATTTATATTCCCCCTTTAATATCTTTTTCTTTAGTTTAACATATAAAAAAGTCAAAAGTTGTCTAAGCTTGTCAAATAAGTTTTTTTTTATAATTTTAGCATTCTGACCCAATTTATAAAAATTATAAATTTCTTAAACTTTTATATTTTAAAAAGTCGATTTTTTAAATAAATAAACTTATGACTTTACTTTGTAAAAATTTTAAAATAAATATAATTTTCTATAGGATACAAAAATTCGCTTTGCTCATAGCGCCAACGACTTCGTCCGTTGCTTAAAATTCACTCCGTTCATGTGCGGGCAGCTTCGTCCTTTACTCAGAATTCGCTTTGCTCATGTGCGGGCTACTTTGTCTGTTGACCAGAGTTTGTTTCGTTCATGTGCGTCTATTGCTTAGGATTAAAAAATCCTAGCATTTCTGCTAGGATTTCAAAATTTCATAGAATTTATTATATTTATTTAAAGTAATTTACACCGCTTTCAAATATTTTTTGATCTTTTTCTCCATATATATTTTTAAGTGTGTATTTACCTATTCTTTCTGAGTGTCCCATTTTACCTAATATTCTACCGTCTAAACTTGTTATACCTTCAACTGCATAGAATGAACCATTAGGATTATAATCTATGTCATAAGTAGCATTTCCATCTAAATCTACATATTGTGTTGCGATTTGTCCATTTGCTACTAACTTATCGAATATCTCTTTATTTGCTACGAATTTACCTTCACCATGAGAGATTGATATACTGTGTAAGTCTCCTACTTGTGTATTTGCTAACCATGGCGATTTATTTGATGCTATTCTAGTAGTTACAACTTTTGCTTGGTGGCGACCGATGTTGTTGTAAGTTATAGTTGGAGCATCCTCTGCAGTAAATGGTTTTATTTCACCATATGGTACTAATCCTAATTTGATTAATGCTTGGAACCCATTACAAATACCTAACATTAAACCATCTCTGTTAGTTAATAAGTCATTTACTGCTTCTGCTATTCTTGGATTTCTAAATACTGTTGCTATGAATTTTGCAGAACCATCTGGTTCGTCACCAGCACTGAATCCACCTGGTATCATAACTATTTGTGAAGATTCTATTTCTTTAACCATAGTTTCAATTGAATCTTCTATATTAGCATAATTTAAGTTTCTAAATACTTTTATGCTAGCTTTTGCTCCAGCATCTTCAAAAGCTCTAGCTGAGTCGTATTCACAGTTTGTTCCTGGGAATGCTGGTATAAATACTTTTGGCTGAGCTATTGATAATGAAGATTTTTGATGTTCATTAACTATAAAGTTTATATTTTTTACTTCGCCAGTTGGTTCAACAGCTTTTGTTGGAAATATTGGTTCTAAAGTAGATTCATAAGCTTTGTAAATCTTACCTAAGCAAACTTTATATCCATCGACATCTATATATTGACCTTCTATTGTTTTTCCAGCAACTTTGTAATCTAAATCTTCTAATAATACTAAATCAGTTTCTTCCATTTCAAGTGCTATATTTCCGTATGCTGGATCGAATAATTTATCCGCATCAACATCTTTAGCTACTTCAAATCCTATCTTATTACCAAATGCCATTTTAGCTATAGCTTCTCCAAGTCCGCCATACCCTAATGCATATGAGGCAAGAACTTTCTTAGCTTGAGTTAATTCTCTTATTTTATCTAAGTTTTTCTTTAATATATCAAAATCAGGAATTCCATTTTCTAATCTAGGAGTTTTTATAACTGCTAAAACAGAACCTGCTTTTTTAAATTCTTGTGATACAACATACTCTGCATCTACAGTGTTTACTGCGAATGAAACTAATGTTGGCGGTACGTTTATATGCTCAAAAGTCCCAGACATACTATCCTTACCACCTATTGCAGGTATGCCAAATTCTTTTTGTGCATAATATGCACCTAGTAATGCAGAGAATGGTTTACCCCATTTAGTTGAATCTTTGCCTAGTTTTTCAAAGTATTCTTGGAAAGTTAATCTTGTAGTTTTGTAATCTCCACCAACTGCAACTAATTTACAGATTGATTCTACAACTGCGTATAATGCACCATGGAATGGACTCCATTTTCCGATTTTAGGATTATATCCAAATGTCATTATTGATGAAGTTGTAGTCTTTCCACCAAGTACAGGTATTTTTGCAACCATACCTTGAATTGGAGTTCTTTGATATTTACCTCCAAATGGAATTAATACTGTATTTGAACCTATAGTATTATCAAATTTTTCAACTAAACCTTTTTGAGAGCAGATATTTAAATCACTCAACACGCTGTCAAATTTATCAGATATAGTTTCTCCGTCTGCTTTTATTTTTCCATTATTAAAAAATGTATTTTCTTCGTCTACTTTTGGAACATGTATATTAGTTTGTTGTTTCTTTCCGTTTGTATCAAGGAATGCTCTGTTTAAATCAACTATAGCTTTTCCATTCCAAAACATTCTTAAATATCCTGTATCAGTTACCGTTGCAACATGAGTTGCTTGTAAGTTTTCAAGTCCTGCAAGCTCTATAAATCTATCTTTATTTTCAGCATCTATAGCACAAGCCATACGTTCTTGTGATTCTGATATTGCAAGTTCAGTCCCATCAAGACCGTCATATTTTTTAGGTACTAAGTCTAAGCTTATATCTAAACTTTCTGCTATTTCGCCTATTGCAACAGAAACACCACCAGCCCCAAAGTCGTTACATCTTTTTATCATTTGTGCAACTTCTTTATTTCTAAAAAATCTCTGAATTTTTCTTTCGTTAGGGGCATCACCTTTTTGTACTTCAGCACCACAAGTCTCTATTGATTCTTCGCTATGTTCTTTTGATGAACCAGTGGCTCCTCCACAACCATCTCTACCAGTTTTTCCACCTAATAGTATGATTATGTCCCCTTTTTCTGGTCTTTTTCTTATTACATTTTCCTTTGGAACTGCTGCTATAACTGCACCAATTTCCATTCTCTTAGCCATAAAATCTTCGTCATAAACTTCTGTAACTTGCCCAGTTGTCAAACCTATTTGGTTACCATAAGAGCTATATCCATTAGCTGCCTCAGTAGTTATTTTCTTTTGCATTAATTTCCCGTGTAATGTATCTTCTAGTGAAGTTCTAGGGTCTGCACTACCCGTAACACGCATTGCTTGATAAACATAACTTCTTCCTGAAAGTGGATCTCTGATTGCTCCACCTAAACAAGTCGCAGCACCACCAAATGGTTCTATCTCTGTCGGGTGGTTGTGTGTTTCGTTTTTAAACATCAATAGGTATTTTTCTATTTTTCCATCGACATTTACATCTATATTTATACTACACGCATTTATTTCTTCGCTTTCGTCCAAATCATCTAATTTGCCTGCATTTTTAAGTTCTTTAACAGCTATAGTTGCTATATCCATTAAGCACATATCTTTTTGTTTTTCTATATATAGGGTATTTCTAGCTTGGATGTATTTTGAATAAGTTTCTTTAATTATTTCGTTGAATTTTCCATCTTCAATTTCAACGTTTTTTATTTGTGTCATAAAAGTAGTATGTCTACAATGATCTGACCAATAAGTATCTAACACTTTTATTTCTGTTATGGTTGGATTTCTCTTTTCTTGATTTTTAAAATACTCTTGAATATACTCTAAATCCTCTAGTGTCATTGCTAAACCTTGTTTATTTAAGAAATTTTCTAGCTCTTTTTTGTCGAAATCGATAAATCCTGTTATTGTTTCAACTTCTGTAGGTATATCAGTTTTAATTTCTAATGTTTCTGGTTTTTCAAGATTCGCCTCTCTACTATCGACTGGATTTATTATATATGATTTTATTTTATCAAATAATTTATCATCTATTTCTCCTGATAAAATATATAATTTTGCACTATTTATATTAGGTCTTTGGCCCTCATTTATTATTTGGACACATTGAGCTGCCCAATCGGCTCTTTGGTCATATTGCCCAGGAAGATACTCAACTGCAAAGACTTTTTCATCTTTGTCATACTCTACATTTTCGTTATATACAATATCTAAATTTGGCTCTGAAAATATTGTCTTTGATGCATATTCACAAACTTCATCAGACAATCCTTCTATATCATATCTATTTAATAATCTTAAATTATCTATACAATCTATATGTAAACTGTCTTTTAAATCTTTCATTAAAGCTTTTGCCTCTAGGTCGAATCCTTCCCTTTTTCCAACTAAAAGTCTTTTTACATTTGAACTCATATTATTCCTCCATTAAGAAATTTCCCATTTTATTTTTGAAAATTTATTTCCATATATCTGTTCTATAATGCATTCCTTCAAAATTTATTTTCTTTATATTTTCATAAACTTTTTTGCCTGCTTCTTTAACAGTTTTTCCTTTTGCAGTTATACTGATTACCCTTCCACCGTTTGTAACCAATTTGTTGTCCAATAATTTTGTTCCACTATGAAAAACGACTATATCTTTATCTAAATTATCAAGTCCTGTTATAAGTTTTCCCTTTTCATAACTTTCAGGATATCCTCCTGATGTAAGCATTACGCATATAGCACTATCGTCGCTGTATTTTATATCAATATCTTTTAATTTATTATTTATAACTGCTGATATTATTTCACTTAAATCAGTTTCCAATCTGAATAAAACTGATTGTGTCTCTGGGTCCCCAAATCTCACGTTATATTCAAGAATCTTCGGACCATCTTTAGTTATCATTAATCCAACAAATAATATTCCTTTAAAATCTAGATTATCTTCTTGGAATCCTTTTAAAGTTTTATCTAATATATTTTCTTTTATTTCTTTTGATAATTCATAAGTATAAATTTCACTTGGGGAGAATGTGCCCATTCCTCCAGTATTTAGACCAGTTTCTCCGTCATTTACTTTTTTGTGGTCTTTTGCACTTACCATAGGAATTATTGTTTCATTATCTACAAAAGCTAGTATTGATGTTTCTATTCCACTTAGAAACTCTTCTATTACTATTTTTTCTCCAGCAGTACCAAACTTTTTATCATTCATCATTTCTTTTAGTGTTTTTATTGCATCTTCTCTATTTTCTGAAATTATAACTCCCTTTCCAGCTGCTAAACCATCTGCTTTTATAACGACTGGATATCCAAACTCATCAATATCATCTATTGCCTTATCTATATTTGTATATTCTTTGTATTTAGCTGTCGGCAAGTTATGTCTTGTCATAAAATCTTTTGAGAATGCTTTACTTCCTTCTAATCTTGCACATTTTTTATTAGGTCCAAATACTTTTAATCCTTGTGATTCAAAAACATCTGTAATTCCCATAACTAGTGGTACTTCTGGCCCTACTACAGTCATATCTATTTCGTTTTCTTTTGCAAATTTAGCAAGTTTATCTATATCTGAATCACCTATATTTACACATTCAGCCACTTCAGCAATCCCAGGATTTCCTGGTGCACAGTATATTTTCTCTACGTTTTTTTCATTGCTTAATTTCCAACAGATAGCATGTTCTCTTCCGCCGCCACCTACTACTAATATCTTCATATTTTCCCTCCTAGCTTATAAGTATTTATTATTTTATTCTTACTTTTCTGCCTTCTACAGATATCTTCCCTTCACAAAATAACTTTACACATCTAGGAAGAATTGTATGTTCTACTTCTAAAACTCTTTTTGCTAATGTTTTGGCATCGTCATCATCCATCACTTTTACAGTATCTTGCATTATTATTGGACCTGCATCTGCTTTTTCATTCACAAAATGGACAGTTGCTCCAGAAACTTTTGCACCATAATCAATTACTGCTTGGTGCACCTTTTCGCCATAAAATCCATCTCCACAGAAAGAAGGAATTAATGCTGGATGTATATTCATAATTTTATTTTCAAATTCGCTTACAAATTTAGGACTTATTATTTTTAGATAACCTGCCAAAACTACTAAGTCTATATTCTCTTCTTTTAATATTTTTATTACTTCATCTTCATCTTTTTCAAATACTGATCTTATGTTGTGCTTTTTTGCCCTTTCAAGTCCAAAAGCATCTTCTCTATTAGAAATAACTACTTTTATATTTCCGTTTATCTTTTTACTTTCACAGTCATCAATTATAGCTTGTAGATTTGAACCTCCACCAGAAATCAATACTCCTATATTTAGCATAATTCTACTCCCTTGTGGCTATCAACAACTTCCCCGACTATATATGCCTTGTCCTGCATTAATTTAACATATTTTTTATCTATCTCTATTTTCTCTTGTTCTCTATTGTTTATATAATCAACTAATTGAGGTGCGTCTTCTTTATTAACTATAAATACAAGTCCAATTCCCATGTTAAAACTCTTATGTAGCTCTCTTTTTTCTACTATATTAAATCCTTCTATCATTTTAAATATAGGTGGTTTCTCCCATGAATCAGTCTTAATATCAAGCCCTAGACCATCAGGTATAACTCTCGTAATATTTTCTATAACTCCACCACCAGTTATATGGGCAATAGCTTTAATATTATATTTTTCAAGTAAGTCTAAAACTAATTTCACATATATTTTTGTCGGTGTTAGTAAAGCTTCTCCAACTGTCATTTTTAACTCTTCAATATATTGATTTAAATCATAGTTATAAGTATCTAAAAATATTTTTCTAATAAATGAAAAACCATTACTGTGAATACCGCTCGAAGAAACCCCAACTAATACATCCCCAGCTTTTACATCTTTTCCTGATACTATCTTTGTTTTATCAGCTATACCTACTGCAAATCCCGCCAAATCATATTCATCTTCACTATACATTCCCGGCATTTCAGCAGTTTCGCCTCCGATTAATGCACAACCTGACATTTTGCATCCATTGGCAACACCTTCTACAATTTTATCTATATGTTCAGGGACTAATTTCCCTGTTGCAATATAATCTAGAAATAGTAGCGGTTTTGCACCTTGGCATATTAAATCATTGACACTCATTGCAACTAAATCTATCCCTACGGTATCGTGTTTATTCATCATTTGTGCCAATTTTAATTTAGTCCCTACACCATCTGTTGCTGCTAAAAGGACTGGTTCTTCCATTTTCACAAAATCTTTCAAGCTATATAATCCACTAAAATTTCCTAAATCACCTATAACATTTTTGTCGTAAGTCTCCTTTATCTTCCCTTTTATAAGACTTACTGCTCTATTGCCTTCATCAATATTTACGCCAGATTGTTCATATGTTAACATTCTAAAAATTCCTCCTTGTCGATTTTCTTAACTGGATAATTTCCGTCAAAACAAGCTTTACAGAATTTAAATTCATTTCCTGTTCCAACAGCACTCATCATTCCTTCTATATCTAAGAATTTCAATGTATCGCAGCCGATATATTCCCTTATTTCCTCTACATTTTTGTTAGCAGCAATTAATTTAGAACGGTTTGGAGTATCAATACCGTAATAACAAGAATATTTAACTGGAGGTGATGTTATTCTTAGGTGTATTTCCTTAGCTCCAGCATCTCTCAATGATTTGACTAATTGTTTTGAAGTTGTTCCCCTAACAATTGAATCATCTACAAGTATTATTGATTTTCCTTTTAATACTCTACTAAGTGGATTTAGTTTTATTTTTACCCCTAACTCTCTTTCTTCTTGGGTAGGTTTTATAAATGTTCTACCTACATATCTATTCTTAACTAATGCTTCAGTTAGTGGAAGTCCGCTTGCATTTGCATATCCGATCGCCCCTGGCCAACCAGAGTCTGGAACTGGAACTACCATATCTGCATTAATATCTTCATCTTGTGATAATATTTTTCCTGATTCCACCCTAAATTCGTATGCGTTTACTTTATCTATAGTGGCATCATTTCTTGCAAAATATATATGCTC
Source organism: Clostridium sp. 1001270J_160509_D11 (assembly GCF_015667935.1). GTDB lineage: Bacteria > Bacillota > Clostridia > Peptostreptococcales > Peptostreptococcaceae > Intestinibacter. The sequence continues at coordinate 20,230 of NZ_JADPET010000010.1, forward strand.
AAATATACAACTCTTTTTCATTGGTTTACAGTTGTTGCTGAAGTTGTATGATTTTAATTTTCCGTTCTTTATAACTACTATTTCACCCGGTTCTAAATCCCTAATAAATTCCCCACCAAGTATATCTATCTCACAGTTTTCTGATGCAAAAATATATTCTCCATTGTCTCTCTTCCCAAGTAATAAAGGTCTAAATCCATGTGGGTCTCTAACAGCAATAAGCTCTTGGTCGGTTAATATAACTAATGAATAAGCACCTTTTATTTGATCCATAGTTAACTTAACTGCTTCTACAATATTTCCTGTATAATATCTAGCAAGTATATACAAAATTACTTCTGTATCACTTTTTCCTCTAAACATTATCCCGTCCTCTTCTAGCATCTCTTTTAAGTAATTAGCATTTACCAAGTTGCCATTATGAACTAATCCTAAATTTCTCTTTCTCAAAGAACCTACTAAAGGTTGGCAATTATACATATGACTTCCGCCTGCTGTTGAATATCTAACATGAGCTATTCCCATTGTCCCAGGAAGTTTATCTAAATCATCTGATTTAAATACATCACCTACTAAACCCATATCTTTTTTATAATTTATTTCTTTACCATCATGTACTGCCATACCACAACTTTCTTGACCTCTATGTTGCATAGAATATAAACCGTAATACAGTTCTTTTGATATGTTCTTATCGGAATAAATCCCTAATATACCACACATGTGATTATTCCCCCCTATAACTATTATTTACTCATTCTCGAAAGGACTTCTTCATACCCTTGAATAAGGTCGCCTAAGTCTCTTCTAAATCTATCTTTATCTAACTTTTCGTTAGTATTAACATCCCACAATCTACAAGTATCTGGTGATATTTCATCTGCTAATATTATATTTCCATCTGTATCTTTTCCGAATTCTAGTTTGAAGTCAACTAATTTTAAATTTAATTTTAAGAAAAATTCCTTCATGATTTCATTGATTTTTAGAGTTTGTTCTCTGATATAATCTATCTCTTCTTGAGTTGCTAATTTTAATGCTATTGCATGGTCATCATTTACAAGTGGGTCGCCATATTCATCATTTTTATATGACATTTCAAATATTGGTTTGTCTAATACGATTCCTTCTTCTACTCCGTATCTCTTACAGAAAGAACCTGCTGTGATATTTCTTACTATAACTTCAAGTGGTAGGATTGTAACTTTTTTTACTAATTGTTCTCTATCTGATAAAGCTTTTATGAAATGTGTTTTTATTCCTGCTTTTTCTAATGTTTCAAACATTATCGTGCATATTTTATTATTTAAAATGCCTTTTGACTGGATTGATGCTTTTTTTTCACCATTAAATGCAGTTGCATCATCTTTATAATAAACTATATATTCATTTTCATTATCTGTACTATAAACTTGCTTTGCCTTTCCTTCATATAATAACATTGTTATTACCTCCCAAATTTTATAAATTTTTATTATTCTTTTATTAATAAGTTTTTCTTTGAGTTTCTATTATCTATTGTCACTATATTGCTTATGTACTTTAATTTTTATTTATTGATTTATACTTTTATCATCGTCTAATACTTTTTGTTCCATTTCTTTTCTGTATAATTTTAAGTCTTGTTTTAATTTAAGATATTTTATGCTCATTATTTGCATTGCCATCAATGCTGCATTTAATCCTGAATCTATCGTTACTGTAGCTACTGGTATTCCTTTTGGCATCTGAACCATAGATAGTAATGAATCCATACCATCCATAGTAGATGATTTTATTGGTAATCCAACTACCGGTATTAATGTTGATGCAGCAATAACTCCCGGTAAATGAGCTGCTTTTCCTGCTGCCGCTATTATCACATCAACTTCATCTTCTATTGATTCTATAAAAGAAACTAATTCTTTCGGCGTTCTATGTGCAGATAATATCCTTACAATTACTTCTACATCATATTTTTTTAAAAAATTAATTCCTTCTTCTAACTTAGAGTAATCTGATTTAGATCCCATAACGATTGCAACTTTCATAATTTATTTGCCTCCATTAATAATATACTTATATAAATTTTTATTTTTCATCAAATTAAAAAGTCTTTATTAATTTTCAAAATTATTTTAACGAACTATACACTTGTATTTTATATTAATATTCATAGTTTATCAATGTATTTTTTCATAAATTAAATTTTTTATTAACAATACTATATGCTAATTAGATTTATTATTAATTTCAATTAAAATTACGAACATTCCAATTAAGCCTGTTATAATTTTAAAATTTAATTTTAAATTCTATTACTTAAAACTTTTAGTTTTATAATCCCTTGGTGATAATTTTGATATTTTATATTCTGAATTTATTTTTGTGAGATTTAGCAATCTTAATTTTTAATTACTAATAGATTGGTATGTTTGAAATACATCTGATATCTACATTTTACATCTTTTTTGATATATTGTGATATTTTTTTTAAACTTTTAAATATTTTTACTATAATAAAATCATTTTATATTATATTAAAAATCAAAAATAAATAGAATCAAAAAGCTGTTGCATAAAATCCCCTCAATTTATGCAACAGCTTTTCTCTATAATTCAAATCCCTTAAATACTTTTTTATAATTTTTATTTACTATGAGTCATTTACTTTAAGAATATAAATCTACATATAAATATTATACTCAATATTATTAATGAAATATTTATATCTTCTTTTTTATTAGTAACTAATTTTAATAAAGTATAAGATACTATACCGAATATTATTCCATCACCAACACTATTAGTAAGTGGCATTAATATAAATGTTAAAAACGCTGGTATAGCATTTGTATAATCATCGAAATCAATATCTTTAAAACAACTTGCCATCATAACACCTACAATTACAAGTGCTGCTCCTGTGGCTTGTGATGGAATAGCTATAAATAGAGGTGCTAAAAATAAAGATAATACAAATAATATTCCAACAGTAAATGTTGTTAATCCTGTTTTTCCACCTTCGCTTATCCCTGCTGTACTCTCCATAAAACATGTAACTGTTGATGTACCAAGCATAGCCCCTATTGTAGTTCCGATTGCATCTGCCAACATAGCTTGTTTTGCTTTAGGTATTTTTCCATTTTCGTCGATTAATTCTCCTTTAGCAGCTACACCTACTAAAAATCCTACAGTATCAAATAAATCCATAAATAAGAAAGTAAATACTACTATCACCATATCTAAACTAAATATTTGCTCTACTGGAACTGTAAAAGCCTGCATAAAAGTAGGAGCTAATGATGGAATGTTAAATGATACTATTGCACTTGGCAAAGCGACTATACCTGTAATCATTCCAATTGATGATGTAAGCAATATAGATAATAATAATGCTCCTTTTACATTTTTACATACTAATATTCCTGCTATAACTAGACCAGCTACTGTCAATATTACAAGTGGGTCATGCATATTTGCTAATGCTAATGTTCCACTTGCTGTACTTATAAGCCCCGCATTGCTCATTCCAACAGCAGCGATAAATAATCCCACCCCTGCTGTAACTGCATTTTTAAGATCATTTGGAATGCAATTTATTATCTGTTCTCTTAAATTTGTAACAGTTAAAATAATAAATAAAATTCCTTCTATAAATACACCCAATAATGCCATTTGCCATGTATATCCCATTTGTAAAACTACTGTATATGCAAAAAATGCATTTAGTCCCATCCCTGGAGCAAGAGCAATTGGATAATTTGATAAAAACGCCATAACAAAACATGCAACCGTAGCTGATAATGCAGTTGCAACAAATACTGCACCTGCATCCATTCCAGCATCTGCTAACATATTTGAGTTTACTGCTAGTATGTATGCCATCGTCATAAATGTAGTTAAACCAGCTATAACCTCAGTTTTGACATTTGTACCATGCTCACTTAACTTAAATACTTTCTCTAGTATACCTTTTTGACTTACTTTTTCCTGTGTAACTTGCATATCTCTCCCCCTTATAATTTGATACCTCTTTTATCAAAACTAGAAATAAATATAGTCTAGAAATGAAATATATAAATTTATTCAATTTTGAGGAGAGTCCAATTTTTAAACTATAAGGAATATATATAATATATTCTCTATAATTATAAAATTTTATTAAAATTAAAAAGTGCCTACTTCAAATAAAGTAGACACCACTAATATCTTATATACTCAAAGATTTCATTTTATACTCTTTCAATCAAAATAAATTTTAAATAAACTTAAAATTAAATTCTTTTATATTAAAAAAGTATAGAATAATCCCTTGGTTATCATGATATTTAGGTGGTGCTCTCGCGGAAGCTCTCCTAATAAAATTAATATTAAGCAGGCTTCCTGGCTTACAGATCAACGCGTTACTTCCCTTCTCACATACAAATGGCATGCAATGGATATATTAAGTATTGCTCCCTAGATTACAGTGACCGGATCGCTTAGGATTCTAACCTAATTTCCTTTTATTCAAATTTCTCATAAAATTTGACCACTTAATATCATAATAATATTCATTTCTATGATAAAATACTAACACAAGATGGAATTATTTGTCAATAAATCTTTTCACCATACAAGAGTGAGTTTTTTATTGGTTTATACTTAATTTTGTTGTTCTTATAAAGAGGTTTTATATATAATAAAAGTATAAATAAAAACCCACTAAATATATTTAGAAAGGATGATAAACATATGAAAAACATGCATGATTTTTATTGCGGAACTATGTTTGATGCTTATGAGTTTTTTGGGGCTCATGTTAGTAGGGAGAATGGTATTAAAGGAATTATTTTCAGGGTTTATGCCCCCGATGCAAAAGAAGTACAAGTTATAAGTGACTTCAATGATTGGGATGGAAATAAGGGGAAAATGACACAAATAGGAAGTAGTGGTATATTTACTTACTTCTCAGAGGATGCTAAATTGGGGATGTATTATAAATATTTAGTATTCGACCAGTACGGTAATTGCGTAGAAAAAACTGATCCATATGCATTTTATATGGAACTTAGACCTAAAAATGCATCTAGAATTGTGGACTTAAGTACATATAAATTCAACGACCAAAACTGGATGGAAAACAGAAGTAAAAACTTAGATAGACCACTAAACATCTATGAACTTCACTTCGGTTCATGGAAACATAAAAGTAATGAAGAAGTTTCAAGGGCAAGAGTTATTAAACAATGTGCCAATGTAGGAGCTGATAATAGTATAAGTGCGGACCAACTTGGGCATGACCTAAAATTAGAAAACTATATAAATAGTGAGTACGATTTGAATCAACCGATAGATATTACAGAGAGATGGTTTAACTATATGGAAATAGCTCCAGAGCTTATAAAATATGTAAAGGAAAATAACTATACTCATATAGAAATCCTTCCTTTGTGTGAACATCCATCTGATTGTTCATGGGGATACCAAATAACAGGTTTCTTTAGCCCAACTGCTAGATATGGTAAACCTGAAGATCTAATGGCTTTTATTGATTTATGCCATAGGGAAAATATAGGTGTAATTATGGACTATGTCCCTGTTCATTTTGCGCTTGATTCTTATTCACTAGGAAGATTTGGCGGTGGTGCACTTTATGAATATCCAAGTCACGACACTGGATATACTGAATGGGGCTCTCATAGCTTTAATTATTACAGAGGCGAAGTAAAAAGTTTCCTTCAATCTGTTGCAAACTTTTGGATTGAAGTTTACCACATTGATGGTCTTCGTATGGATGCTATAAGCAACCTTATTTATTGGAAGGGAGACTCTAACAGAGGTATAAATGAAGGCGGTATTGAGTTTTTAAAAAATATGAACCAACACCTTCAAGAAAATCATAAAGATATTATGTTGATTGCAGAGGATTCAACAGATTATCCTAAAGTTACTGAACCTGTTGAAGATGGTGGTCTTGGTTTTGATTATAAGTGGGATATGGGATGGATGAATGATACTCTTTCATATTTTCAAAAATCACCTTGGGAAAGAAGACAAGCATATCATCAAATAACATTCTCTATGATGTATTTTTATAACGAAAAATTCCTTCTACCTTTTTCACATGATGAAGTTGTTCATGGAAAAAGAACTATATTAGATAAAATGTGGGGCTCTTATGAAGATAAGTTTAGACAAGCTAAACTTCTTTATACTTACATGTTTACACACCCAGGCAAAAAATTAAACTTTATGGGTAATGAACTTGGACATTTTAGAGAATGGGATGAAACAAAGCCTCTTGACTGGGATTTATTAAAATATCCTGCTCACGATTCTTTCCATAGATTTATATCTGATCTTAATGGTTATTACATTCATTCTCCTCTTTTATATAAAAATGAATACTCAGATAAATCTTATAAGTGGATTCAAGCTGATGATATGGAGAAATGTGTATATGTATATGAAAGAATTTATGGTGATGAGAGAATTGTTATTTTCTTAAATGCTTTTTGTGATGATTACGAAAATTATGAAGTTAGATTTGATGAATCAGTAAAACTTGAATTAATTTTAAATACTGACTGGCTAAAATACGGTGGTAAAAGTGAACAAATACCAGAAATAGTAGAATCTGTTGACCTTTGGCACCAAGATGCCGGACATCTACACTGTAAAAATACTCACACTCCACATGTTGATGTAAAATATACTCTATTAGAAAATCCAGTCCATCTTTCTAAGAAAGAATTAGCTGGTGCTGGCAAAAACTATCAAGTTTCAGTACATCTACCAGGATTCTCAGCCAAAATATATAGAGTTATAGAATAAAATTTAATCAAAAAGGGGTTCAAATAGTCTAAAAACTATTGAACCTCTTTTTATTTATACTTATTTATATCTAAGTTAATTTCTATCTTGCTGGATGTTCTGGTATAACAGCATAAAAAGTTAAATCATCATCACTATCATTTATCAATGTATGAGTATGACCTTGTGGGCAATAGTGACATAATCCAGCTTCTACCCTTTCTTCTTTCCCATCATATATTACTTTACCTTTACCAGATGTAAAAAATATTATTTCACTATTAGTTTCATGTGTGTGTTCCCCTATTGATGCCCCTGGTTCTAATCTTCCACCTAATATTTTATTATTTTCATCTACATTCATTTTTGCATTTAGCGCCTTTTCCCCACCTTTAAAATTAGCTAATGCTTTTTCTTCGATTTTGTTAAAATCTAATATCATTATTGTTATCCCCCTGTTTTTTATTAACATATAAATTATGCTATAAAGATATTATAGTACACTTTATCTCTCAAACACAATTAACCCACACTCATATGGATGATCCATATAAAGAATTTCTTTTTTATCACTTTTATATCTCAATAATTTCAGTAAAATCGTCATATCTCCACCACCAGACAATATCATCAATTCGCCCATAATAAACCAAAATACTGAACCTGTAAATATCGAGATTAATGCTGGGATTATTCCTAAAACCACAGTCGGCATAATTCCACCGATAATATATTGAGATTTTGTAAGCATATCTTTGCAACAACAATAAGGTGTTAAACTAATTATTATTAATCCAAATTCTATAGATTTAAGATGATTTTTTGCGAAAATTGACCAAGTTATTCCATGTATCAATTCATGCAAAACAATTAATATTGCAAATACAACTAAGAATAATATAGGCTCTTTGAACGAAAATCTATAGACTCCGCTTTGATTTTGGTAGATAAATATTATAAATAGAAATATTATTATAGGTAACCCCAATACAAGCGCCATAATATTTGCATATACTACACTTATTGTTAAATCTTTTTCTTCATAACCTTGTTCAATTAATTCTTTTTTCTTCTCTTCGTATAATTTTTTTGTTTTTCTTCACCCTTGCTCAACTTCCTCTTTTCTTTTTCCATATACTCCTCCTAATTTAGCCTTATAAATTATGTAATATCTAAAATCACGAGAATTATATACTACTTTTAGTAAAATATATTATCTATATTCTATTTTAACATTTCCTATATCGCTTACTGCTTTTATAGTGTATTTAGGATTTTCTCCATATTCACCATAAAAACTTTCACCATATTTAGAAATATTATTAAAATTAATATCTATTTCATCAGGATTTTTACTTGAATCAAATTTAAAACTTAAATCTCTATCTATACCTAAATCTACATCACCATCTAGGTTTATATTGTTAAGAGTTGTACTTTCTGTATTAAGATATTTATAGTATAAATCTTTTATTTCAATATTATTGTTCATTATATTACTCCCTTCTTAAAGAGAATAAGTGGTAATATACAAATTAATATATATATGTAGTCTATAGCTTTTACTTTTATCTGCTCTACACAAGTATGATTTCCTTTTACTCCAATCCCTTTAGTAAGAGCTGCTATCGATAAATCCTGTGATACATTATTTCCATTCATCAATAACGGAATAATAATATATTCTAAAGTTTTCATTGGCTGTGTTATTAAACTAAATTTTCCTACCCCTATACCTCTAAAAGCCATCGCATTTCTTATTTGACTATAGTCTTCTTTTATTGTTGGGAAGAAACGAATAATTACCATGCATGGTATAATCATACATTCAGGTACATGAATTTTTCTTAATGCACATATAAATTCGCTCACCGTAGTCGTCATAAATGCATATGTTCCAGCTATAATACAAGGTAGTATCATACGTAGTGAAACTACAACCATAGAAACTAAAATTGCTATACGGTCATTTAATAGTGGAATACAAAAATAATCAATCATTAAAAATCCATAATACATTATCGCTAACTTTATACCACTTTTTATTTTCCCTGATAAGAAAAATGGTACTAATAATAAAAATGTTATAATTGCTTCTGTAATTTCATTTACATGTAAAAATAACATTAAGTTCGATATAATTAATAAACATAATTTTGTAATATGTATTCAAATAAACGCTCAATATATACTGCATCTTTTCCTCTTGCCACAAGATTTGATACATATTGATCTTTTAAAAACCACATTGGTAGTACAGGACCCATTAATCCATAAGAAAATACAATATAACTTAGCAAAATCATAGCTTTATTTTTATATTTACTTATATATCCTATTAAATCAGCAATTATTGCAAAAACTATATTTGTTACAAATGATAATATGAAATGCCCTGATGAAAAGAAAAATATCGACATTACTAATCCCATAATTGTTATGGCTCCAAATTTTTGAATTTTGACTACTAATAACATATATACACAACCAGATATTAAAGCTGGTATCAATACATACGATAATCCTGGTATAATAGCACTTGTTGCAAAAGTAGCAATTGTAACAAGTACAAAATAAATAGCAGTAAACACTCCTATTGAAATTAAATCTTGTATCATAAGTTTGTTTTCTTTCATAATTTCCCCCTATTCACTTTATTGTTTTTTATTTACTTAGATTTAACTTACTTACTCTTCATCATATTGATTTTAATTGTTAATATATTTTAATTATTATTCAATAACAATTATCATTATCGTATTATTTCAACTTATTTTTGTAAATATTTACATATAAAGATAATTTTCGCTCATAAAAAAAGTAGGTTTAGTTAACCTACTTTTCTATAATTTATTTATACGCCTTGCTTTTCTTTATTGTCATTCCTATAATTATGCCAGCCTTCATTCCAAAACATATACAATAAGAAATACTTATTACACCGAAATTATATATAAGTGATGATCCTCTACTTCCTAAAGATTATTTTTTGAACATTTAATTGATTCTCTACAATAAGAAACTGTTTGAACTAACCATATAATTGTAACCATTACTAGTGGCATAATTCCAAAATCAAAGAAATCATATCCAATTACACATATTATCCAAAGTATTAAGCATGTATTAGTAACTGATTTATGGGCTTTAAAAGAACTTTTGTATATATTTAATTTTATTGCCTCATCACAGCTATCAATCCATTTTTTGCTAAATTTAAAATCATATACACTACCATTTAAAAATGGATTTATTTCTTTTTCTAAGTTAACAACCTTATTTTGAATTAATATAGTTGATAATATACATACTACGAACCCAATGAAAAATGAAATTACTTTTGCATATGAGTCTTCAGATAATAATCCCATTCCAGCTCCAAAGAAGAAGAATCCAATTATTAAATTTACTGACGCAAATAATAATACGTATGATAATTTTACTTCTATATTATCTATAATTTCATCTTGTTCATCTGATTGATTCCATAATTTTAATTTTTTTCTTGAGCTATTATAAACAATAACACTCACTATTGTTACTAATATAGATAACACTAAACTTGCATAAGGTGTAATTGTCATAAGTATATTTAGAAGAAAATCTGATAACTCATCTCCAATATGTTTTTGTAAATATATAGAGCCTCCACCTATTATAGCTCCTCCCATCGCTGATATAATCATTACAATGATAAAACTTTTAAAAGCCTTCTTATCTTCTTTTTTAATTTCTTCTACACGATTATTATTCATTTATTTTTCCTCCTCATAACTGAAAATATCTTCTACACTTACATTTAAGACTTTCGCAATCTTAAGTGCTAGTGTTACTGATGGTGAATAATCACCACGCTCAATTTGACTAATTGTTTGTCTCGATACTCCGACTAAATTTCCCATTTCTGTTTGGTTTACTTTTATCTTTGCTCTATATTCTTTTAAACGATTATATAATGGCATATAACCCCTCCTGACTATTATTTTTGTCATTATGACAATTATTCTTGTCATAATTAATAATATGATATGACAAGCATAGTTGTCAACCATTATTTAATATTTTTTACAAAAAAATAAGCAGCCTGTATAGACTACTCTTTTAGTTATATATTTTTAAATTTATTTTTTAAAAGCATTAATTATGTTTGATAAAAATTCTATCTTATCATTAAATTCTTCTTCATTACAATTTATAACAGCCATTTGACCACCTATAAAAAATTTTGTAAATAAATTAACATCTTCTACTTGAAGTTCTCCCTTATCTACTTTATGTTGAATATACTTTTTCATAGGTCTTTCTATTTCTTTTGACATGTAAAATTCTAGTTGTTTGTGGAAAATTTCATTATCTGTCTTATCAAAGAACTTTTTATACTTGTAATTTTCTTCTCCTTGTATCATAACCCTTTTTAATTTTTTTATTATCTCATCTAAAGATAAATCTATTTTACTAAATAAAATCAAAAATGGCTCGCTACATTCTTTAGCATATTGGGTTACTGCTGTTTCATATAATTCATGCTTATTTTTAAAATAGTGATAGCACAAACCAGGTACCACATCAGCTGCCTTTGCTATATCCTTCATTGTTGTTGTCTCGTATCCCTTTTCTGCAAAAACTTGCATAGCTACATCTATAATTTCCTGTTTTCTTATTTCTGGATCTTTTGATACCCTCATTTTGCCCCCTAATTCCCTGTTTTAATTTTTACACTATGATAGTAGCACTGTGTTGAATATGTGTCAACGAATTTAATTCTAATTTTTTCCACAAACAATAACCCCCTATATATAAAATATATAGGGCTCCTTTTAAATCTATTTATAAACTTCTCATTTTTTCTAGTTGATTAAATACACTTTTCATATCATTTCTTATTATTTGTTGTTGAATTTTAAACATCTCTCTATAAAATTTAGTATTTTCTTTATTTGGAGTATAAACTTTTTTAACTTTAACTACATCTAAAAGTGCTTTTTTCAAATCGTGTATGTCACCTACTGCATAAGCGGCAAGTATTGCATCCGAAAGTACTGCACCTTCGACATTTTCTAATGTTACTACTTCACTTCCTAGCATGTCGGCCTTAATTTGATTCCATAAAGAACTTTTGCTGCCTCCTTCTGTCACAACAATTCTATCTAAATTACACCCTGCATTTCTATACATGTCTGCAACATAAATATAATCATAACCTATCGCCTCAAGCACAGCACGCCACATAATTCCTTGGTCCGTATTTGTTGTCAAATTTAAAAACGCTCCACTTGCATTTTCTATTCCTACAGAACCACCTTGTAGATAAGGAAGAAATAATACACCTTCACATCCTGGCTTAACTTTTTCAGCCTTTTGTTGTAGTTCATCATAATAAGAAGATTCACCAACCTTATCACAAATATTATCTCTAAACCATCTAAGCGATAACCCGCCAGTTCTTATGTATCCCCAGTAAAAATAAGTATCTGGCAATGTTCCACTACAGAAAATTAGACCAGAGTCTTTTGTGCTCAATTTTTCATTTATTTGATCTGTTGTTACAGTAAACATTGAACAAGTCCCTGCTACATCAGATGCCATGTTTGGATTTATTATTCCGCAAGCGATATTAGATTGCATTGTATCACCTGCACCTGCTACGATAGGTATTCCAGATGGTAATCCCAATTTTTCTGCCATTTCATCACATAGATTCCCTACAATATCCCATGGCTTAACTATTTTAGGCAACATCCTCATAGGTATATCTAAAAGTTTCATTTGCTTTTCTGACCATTTTTTATTTATAACATCATAACCAAGCGCCCATCCCGAAATAGTCGCCCAATCTATAAATGCATCATCAGCTTTTAATCCTGCTAATTTTGCCAAAACATAAGGTCCATTATTCAAAAGTTTTGCACCATTTTCTCTGAACCCTTCTATATTTTTTAAAAACCAACGCGCAAATAATGGTGGATAAAACGAATCTACATACGCATTTCCACTTTCACTTGCCCATATATTTTCTACATTTTCATTTAACCATTTTGCATCTTCTTTTGTTCTAGAATCTAGATAATTTATGTATGGAGTTATAGGGTTTAAATTTTTATCTACACCTACAATCCCACAGATTACACCATCTCCACAAATAGCTCTTATGTCTTTGGGATCTATACCACTAGCTTCAATACAGTATTTTATACCTTCAATTACACCATCTAAATAATCATCGACATCCATTTCAAGCCACTCTGGTTTTGGACATTTTAAATTAGTTGCTATTTGTGTTTTTGCCATACAAACCATATCATCCCTATACAAAGCTGTCTTTGTACTTTGAGTTCCACAATCAAATCCAATATAATACTTCGTCATTTACTATGCCTCCAAATTTCTTATATCTTCGGATTAAAAAAGCTCGAAGAAAATATCTCCGAGCTACATATTACCTAAATTCTAAAACATTCTTCTCTCATCCAGACTTTACTGTCGGCTTTGGAATTTCACCAAATCAACTATAAAAATAGTTCGCGGGCTTTACCGCCGGTAGGGAATTTCACCCTGCCCCGAAGACATATATTTTTATTTATAATTTGATGGTAGTATTATTGTAAATATATGTCAATAAAAACATTTTAAAGAGGAAAAGGGAGGTTTAAAAAATAGTTGCCTATTTTTTATCCTCCCTCGATATGGCTTAAATCTCTCTAAAGTTTTATTTTTTGAACACTTTTATTTACTTTTTTATTTTTTAACTTTTATTTTTAATTTTTATTTTTAACTTTTTAAATTTTATTTTTCGGTTTTAAAACAATATAAACTATATTTACATATTAAACATATATTAGTAGTATTTATAAAATACTATATGTATTAAAAATATTTCTATTCTTACATCTACTCTCTTTTTTGAATATATTTAGGGTTTTATATTTTTATTATGCTTGTGCTATTTTTTTACCATAAGCTTTACACTCGTCACAAGCGTCTCCTTCTGGTGTTTCATTAACTGTTAATCCTTCTTCTGACATTAAAACTGCACCAGCCGCTTTAGCATCAGCTTCCCAATCTCTCATCCAGTCACATTCTCCCCATCCATAAGATCCGAATAATGCTACTTTTTTACCATTTAATTTTGGTTTTATTGATGAATACATTGGTTCAAATTCTGAATCCTCTAATTCTTCATCTCCCATTGATGGGCAACCTAATACTATTTTTTCATAATTATCTACATCATCTATTCCAAAGCAATCACTTGTAGCTACTTCAACTTCAGCGCCTGCTTCTTTTATACCATCAGCTATTAAATTAGCCATTGCTTCTGTGTTTCCTGTTCCACTCCAATATACTACTGCTATTTTACTCATTTTAAATTTCCACCTTCCTTTGATTATTAATCTTTATTGTGAATTATTTATATTTGATATTAATTATCATTATCTTGATTTAAATTATAGTAAGTCTGTCTTAATCTGTCAATCACTTTTTCCTAATTTATTTTTATTTTTTATAATAAATGAATAAAACGGTTGGTATTGCTATACTTATAGATATAATTTAATTTTAGAAAGATGTGATTTCATGAAATTTATCCCTAATATTCTCTCATCATTTA
>NZ_JADPET010000110.1 GCF_015667935.1 Clostridium sp. 1001270J_160509_D11
CTTCTATTTTTTCGCGAAGTCTTTTTATATATACACTAAGTGTATTATCGTTTACAAAGTCATATGTAACATCCCAATAAAAATTACAAAGTTTAATTAAATTGATAAAAGAAATATTTAAGGGGGACAAATCAAGATGCAAGGTGCTAATCTTATAATAGAATGTCTAATAAAAGAAAGCGTAACCACTATGTTTGGTTATCCTGGAGGAAGTGTAATACCAATATATGATGCACTATATGATTATACAGACCAAATAAAACATATAAGAACATCTCATGAACAAGGCGCAGTTCATGCGGCTGATGGATACGCTAGAACTTCTGGAAAAACAGGTGTATGCGTTATAACTTCGGGACCAGGAGCTACTAATGCAGTTACAGGAATAGCAACTGCATATATGGATTCATCACCTCTTGTAGTAATATCAGGACAAGTTGGAACAAGTTTATTAGGAAAAGATACATTTCAAGAAATTGATATAACAGGAGTAACCTATTCTATAACAAAACACAATTTTTTAGTTAGAAACTTAGAAGAACTTCCAAAAATAATAAGCCAAGCGTTTACAATTGCAAATGAAGGAAGAAAAGGACCTGTTTTAGTTGATATACCTAAAAATCTACAAGTTACAGACATAGATTATAATATGGAAAATTATATACCATCATGTCAAAACTCCAAAATAAAAGATGAGTTTGAAATAAGAGAAGAAAATGAAACAAAAAATAAGCTTAAAGATGTAGCAAACTTAATAAAAAAATCTAAAAAGCCCGTAATATATGCAGGTGGTGGAATAAAATCAGTAGATCAATATGATTTATTAAAAAACTTTGCACAAAAAATCAATACACCAGTATTAAATACACTTATGGGACTTGGCGGAATAGACAGACAGGATACACTTTCATTAGGGCTTGTAGGAATGCATGGAAGCAAAGAAGCAAACCTAGCTATATCAAACTCAGACTTAGTAATATCTATAGGAGCACGTTTTAGTGATAGAGTAATTGGTAATAAAGATGAATTTGCAAAAAATGCAAAAATAATACAAATAGATATTGATTCATCAGAAATGAGCAAAAATATACCTGCAGAAATTGAATTAATAGGTGACTTAACAGATGTTCTTAACGGTATTTTAGAAATAGTAGAACCTAAAAATAATTCAGATTGGTTATCTGAAATAGATACTTTTAAAGATACAGAACACATAATAGATAAAAATGCCTTCCATCCTAAAAATATATTAGAAGCATTTAATAAAAAATTAGGAAGCGAAAATACAACAGTAGTAACAGATGTCGGACAACATCAAATGTGGACCGCGCAATATTGGAGCTTTGAAAAAGGAAGAAGTTACATAACTTCAGGAGGCTTAGGTACAATGGGATTTGGCCTAGGAGGAGCTATCGGAACAAAATTAGGAACACCGCAAAAAAACGTCCTACTAGTTACAGGTGATGGAAGTTTTAAAATGAACTGCAACGAACTTGCAACCGTAGCAACTCAAGATTTGCCTATAGTAATACTCCTATTTAACAACAATGCACTAGGAATGGTTAGACAATGGCAAAACTTATTCTCACATAAGAGATATTCAGAAACAGATATATACGATAAAACTAATTACATAATGCTAGCAAATGCATACGGAATAGAAGGACATAAGGCGCAAAATTTAGAAGAATTAAATCAAATTCTAGAAAATTTAACACTAGACAAACCAGTCCTTATAGAATGTCAGATAGATCACGACATCAATGTATTCCCAATCGTTCCACCAAACGATAATTTGCTTAATTTAATATGTAATTAATCTAAATAAAAATCAATGTAAAATGGGGCAGTATAAAAATATATTTTTGTACTTGCTCCTTTTTATTTGTTAAAAATTGATGGTATAAAATAAAATATTACTTATTACTTATTACTTATTACTTATTACTTATTACTTATTACTTATTACTTCAATACATTATGATTATATTAAACAACTTTGTGATAAATAATATATAAAGTGTATGGGAGATAAAATACAGAATAGAGAAAATATAATAATTAAGTAATTAAAATTATTAAAAATATAAATTAAATTTATAAATAAATAATAATCTTCATATTAAACATATATATTTTTTAAGTCTAAATAAATTCTACTTTTCTAGTTTGAATTTCTTTTTTAGTTATAGATAAATTTTTTGTCGTAAATTCCATAAATAAGTCGTTTATTTTACTAATTTTAGTTAATTTCTGAACTTTAAATAAAAAAGAGTACCATGCTAAATAATTATTTAGATATTTAGTAGCAACACCATGGAAGTTAGCCAACCAATTAGATAGTTTTGTATGATACATAAGCACATGATGTACTGTATAAATTGGAGCGCTCATTCGACTTTTAGCTTTTTTAAAATTAACTTTAAATTTATTCGAAATTATTCTATATGGATAATTTAAAAAAGAACATAATGTTACATTTTTCTTCAGTTTGCCTTCAAAGAAATATAGTTCATCTTGACAAATTTTCTTATTATATGACCTAAAATATGGATTTTCTATTATTCTTGTTAGAATATGACCATTTCTGTCCATTGCTGTATTAATTTTGACTTGTATAGGTTTTAGATATTTAGCTGGATTTTTTAGAAAAATATTTGAATTCATAAAAGTGAAAGTTATACTTCTAGGTAAATTTTCATATTCAAAATTTTTAAAATAACGGTCTTCTTCTATAGATTTGTTATTACTTTTTCCTTTAAAAGATTCATTTAGATGGTATTCATCGACATATACGAGACCTTCAAAACTTTGATTTCTCAATGATAAATTTAAAACATCTAAGATTCTATGACGCATAAAAAATGATGTTGGAATACTGATTGAAACTTGTTGTGCACAATACTTTATAGTTCCACCTTTTATCATAAAACGACAATATTTTAACCATGTATCAAGACTTAGCTTAGTATTAGAAAGCGGAGAAAAGCTTCTTTCATCAAATGTAGTTCTACAATTTTTGCAAATATATCGTTGTCGATTATTAGTAATTCCATTTTTATTAAGTTCTAAATGACCACATTTTGGACATTTTAAGCTATTTTTAAACTTTCCTCGCAAAATTTCGAGGTCTCTTTTTTGACCTTTCGGGAAATTATCTAAAAATTCGCGGTCTGAACCAAGATCTATTTTATTATAATAAGCCATTTTTATTTTAGATTGAATTATATGTACTAAAGATTCAAGTTCGTCTTTATTGAGACAGTTAGTCATAGATTCTAAATTTTTTGTTTCAAATACAACAGGTTGTTTTTTTGAAAACATATTTTCATACTCCTTTTTAAAATTTATTTTTATATATTTTTAAATTAAAAATCATTGTTTGAAGTCAGTATTTTAAACTGTTTAAAACAAATTCTATACATATATAGAATATATTCTTTATAAGTAAGTAGATTATATCCAACTTAAAGATTTTATATTCAATTATCACAAACTTGTTAAATATAATCATAATAAAGGAATAAAGGAATAAAGGAATAAAGGAATAAAGGAATAAAGGAATAAAGGAATAGGCTATGAGGAATATAATGGATTATTTTATGTACAATATAAAAAGAAGAAATATAAAATTAGTCGGATAACAAATCATATTATTATTTTATTATCAAAAGATTAGAATATATTATAAATTAGAATTGATTCTAAAAAATCGATTCTTAAATGGAATGAATTTGTATTATAATGAATTGATTTAATTAGTAAGATAATATACTATTATAAGTAAGAAATGTTGTTATATAAATGTAAATTTAGCAATAGCTTAAATAATTTAACCCACCCTTGCACGATAATTAAATTATCGTGTTTTTTTTTATTAAAGGTAAAATGGAGATATTTTTTTATCAATTATAGGTTAAAGTTTGTTAAAAATATTTAATAATGTATAATAGCAGTAGGATGACAGGAAGAATTATTAAGTTCTAATTAATATAGATTATAAGAACAATTAAGGGATAATAGTATGGATAATAAAATGGGAAATTAAGAGGTGATAGTGTGAATGATATGAAGATAAATCAGTTTATTAGGGGTGTTAGGTTAGATAGGAATAAGGTTGAGATATTTTAGGTTAATAAACGAGCTTATCAAGGTGGCAGATAGTTTATAATTGCGACGAAATCTCTGATTTTAATGGCATATTCTGAGAGTTTTATATATGAAATTAAGGAAAATATTGAGTGAGTTATAAGGAGAGCGAAAATGATAATATTACGAAAGATTTTTTTAATAATTATAAAAAAATGATTTATATATTGCCTAAATAATATATAATAGCTATAAAGAAAAAATATATTATATGTTGATTTAATATTAAGTTAATAGAGAGAATGTATATTAAATTAATATTGTAAAAATTAAGGAGGCAGAATAATTATGGCTGAACAAAGGGTAACA
Source organism: Clostridium sp. 1001270J_160509_D11 (assembly GCF_015667935.1). GTDB lineage: Bacteria > Bacillota > Clostridia > Peptostreptococcales > Peptostreptococcaceae > Intestinibacter. The sequence continues at coordinate 4,459 of NZ_JADPET010000110.1, forward strand.
GGATCTTCTCAAAGAAATGCAAAGGATGTTGCATATGAGCTTACTGAATTATACTATACTACTGTAGTAAATAAAGAAAGTATGAATGATGTTTCTCCTGAAGAAGTGGCAGAAACTTATATGAAAATATACAATAAGATAACTGGATGTAAATAAGTTATAGAAGATTATAATTTTATATAATTGAATTTATATAAATTATTTACATAATGAAATTATTCGGAAGTTATTAAATTTTACATAATTAATAAAGAACAGTAATGTAGATTATTAATGTAGTGATAAAGAATAGTGATAAAGACTAGTAATTAAGTAATAAGGCTGAATAATTGAGCAATAAAGAAGGTATGCATAAAATAAAAATTTTGTTTATGCATACCTTTTATTATAAATATATTTTTGTTATACAATATATATTGAGAGACAGACAATATCTGAAAAAGAAAAAGCTTTCCATAAAATGTAAAAAATAAGTCGGAAAACGTTATTTTAAAAATATTTATGTTTACTATCACCCAAAAACAATATACAATATACATAAAGAGAAATATATTGATATGAAGAAATTTATCTTAAATATATGTGGATAGGTTTCTGTAATATTTGTAAAAAATTATAAAGTTTTAAATTTTGAAAGAGGGAATGCAGATGAATTACATGGAAATTTACAATCAATGGCTTGAAAGTGATTATTTCGATGCCGAAACAAAACAAGAACTTGAAAATATTAAGGGAAATGAAAAAGAAATAGAAGACAGATTTTATACAGATTTAGAATTTGGTACAGCAGGACTTAGAGGAATAATAGCAGCGGGGACTAACAGAATAAATATATACACTGTTAGAAGAGCTACTTTTGGACTTGCAAACTACATAATGAAAAACACTACAGAAGAAGAAAAAAATAGGGGTGTAGTAATAGCTCACGACAATAGAAATATGTCTAGAGAATTCTGTTTAGAAGCAGCTAACACATTAGCAGCTTGTGGTATAAAAGCATATATATTTGATTCATTAAGAACAACTCCAGAATTATCTTTTGCTGTTAGAAAATTACACACTATAGCAGGTATAGTTATAACTGCTAGCCACAACCCGCCAGAATACAATGGATATAAAGTATATTGGGAAGATGGGGCACAAGTTATGCCTGAAATAGCAGCTGCAATAACTGATGAAGTTAATTCAATAAAAGATTATTCAACAATACCAACTATAAAAGAAAATCAAAAAGATTTAGTTGTAATGTTAGGAGAAGACCAAGATACTGCATTTATAGAAGCTGTAAAAACTCAAGTAATCAAAAAAGACTTAGTTAAAAAAGTTGGACAAGACTTCAAAATAGTTTACACTCCACTTTGTGGAACAGGAAATGTGCCTGTAACTCGTGCTTTATCAGAAGTTGGGTTTAAAAATGTGTTAGTAGTTCCAGAAGAACAAAATCCAGATCCAAACTTTGCAGGAATCGAATATCCAAACCCAGAAGAACACAAAGCTTTAACTAGAGGTATTGCTCTTGCAAAAGCTGAAGGTGCTGACTTAGTTATAGCAACTGACCCAGACTGCGATAGAGTTGGTGTAGCTGTTAAAACTACAACAGGAGAATATGCACTTCTTACTGGGAACCAAATAGGTGCAATGTTAACTAATTATATAATAGAAAGTTCTAAAGAAGAAAATAAACTAGACCCTAAAGCTACATTAGTTAAAACTATAGTAACTTCAGAATTTGGTGCAGATATAGCAAAAGCAAATAACTTAGATGTTATAAACGTGCTTACTGGATTTAAATTTATAGGTCAAAAAATAAAATCTTTTGAAGAAAGTGGAGATAAAACTTACTTATTCGGATACGAAGAAAGTTACGGATATTTAGTTGGTACTCATGCAAGAGATAAAGACGGTGTTGTTGCATCATTATTAATATCAGAAATGGCAGCTTACTATTATGATAAAGGCATGAGTTTATATGAAGGATTACAAGAATTATACAAAAAATACGGATACTTCAAAGAAAAAACAATCTCACTAACTTTAAAAGGTATAGAAGGTCTAGCTAAAATAAAAGAAATAATAACTTACTTCAGAGAAAACGACATAGAAGAATTTAATAATACAAAAGTTGTAGACTTAAAAGACTACCAAAAAGGTATAGACGGTCTACCAAAATCTAACGTATTAAAATACTTCTTAGAAGATGGTTCTTGGATAGCTATAAGACCATCAGGAACTGAGCCAAAACTTAAATTCTATGTAGCTGTTAAAGGTCAAGATGAAGTTAAGTGTTTAGAAAAAATAGCTAATATAGAAGCTGATATCAATAAAATAATAGATCAAGTTAAATAATAAGATAAGCATATAAATATAATAATTTTACTTATAAGGGCAGGGACTTTTACGTTCCTGCTTTTTTAATACAAGAAGGAGATGATAATAATGAAATTATCGCAGTTAATAACCAAGCTAAAATATGAAATTACCCCAAAAGAATGGGAATTACTAGAGGCAAGAGATTCAACAATTAAAATTAGTGAACATAATAGAAAAACTTTGCTTGAAATGAAAAATACACAAATAACAAAAGATAAAGAAGTTTCAACTGATGTTATAAATGATTTGAAGTTAGAATTAGAAACGTATTTAAATAAATATATGGCAGAAGATAAAAAGGATCATAAATGGATTATTATTTCTAGTTTATATTTGACTTATGTGAAGGAAATGCCGATGCATCCAATAGACAAATTAAATATAAAGGTTGTAAAAGAAAATAATAAAGTGATTTATTACTGCCCATTTAGAACAGGCGAAGGGGCATGTAAGTATTGTGTTTGTCAGAATGGGGTAGGATGTGTGTAAGGAATTTTTGTGATAGTTGGATATATTCTATGGATAGTACGCAATTTAAAAATATTGCGTACTTAGTTTTGCGATATGGTGGAGTATAAAGGTACACCATTTAAAGATATTGCGAACTTAAAAATTGAGTTAAATACATCTCATGTTACGGTTAAATTACCAGTAATTTACACATTTCTTATTTACATAATATAACATGAACGTTGAAATACCAATAATTATAAGAAAAATTTCCAACCGAAGTGCAAAAAATAAATATTGGACTAAAAAGTACTCTAATCCATTGAAATAACTATATCACATCACACTGATTAAAAATATGCGGTTGGAAAAAATTTATATATAGTGAGTATTTAATATGTTTAAATTTAGATTTAATTTTATAAATATTTCAGATTATCTATGAAAACTCTGAATCAACTATTACTGTAACTGTATATTCATTAAATTTGTCTTTGATTGTTTTTTCTAATCTACTTTTTATTTCACTCCTATCACAAGAAAAGTCTAAAATAACATCACAAAAGATTCTTTTATCTTTTTCATCAACTACCACTCCATGACATCCAAGACAATGCAGTTCATTTTCCTTAAAATTCTTGAGAATACTCCAAACTTTTTTAGTAGTTTCTGAACTATTATCAACGCCATAAATCCCAAAAATAAGATAAACATGGGTTTCTTGATAAATCTTCATTTGTAATGTATGAATCACTGGATAAATTTCACCAAGAGTCTTTTTATAATCCATTTCAACATTAATACTACCGATATTTGTATTAGGTCCATAATTATTTAATATCAAATCATGTACTCCTAATATATATTCAGAGCTTTGGATAACTTCATAAATTTTATCTTTTATTTCAGAGTCTATTTTTCCGCCAAGGAGTTTATTTATAGTATCTTTAAGGACTTCAAACCCAGTTTTTAAAACAAATATAGAGATAAAAAGTCCCGCATATGAATCTATAGAAAACTTTGTAATCATATATATTATTGCAGAAATAATTGTTACGATTGAAATGATTGCATCATTTTTAGACTCTTTTCCTGATGCTACTAAAGCACCTGAATTAAGCTTTTTTCCTTGTTTTTCAATATATATGCTTAGAAAAGTTTTTACTACTACTGTGATAAATAATACAAAAACTATCAACAAATTGTAATCTACAGCATTAGGATAAAAAATACCTTTTACAGATGATATAATTATTTCAAAACCGGTAACTAAAACTATGATTCCGATAATCATACTAGTTAGATATTCAATTCTTCCAAATCCAAATGGATGATTTTTATCTGGGTTCTTTTGAGCTAATTTTGTACCAATGATTGTAATTAATGAAGATGATGAGTCAGTTAAATTGTTAACTGCATCAGATGTAATAGCAATAGAACCAGATGTTATACCAATTATAATTTTTATACCTGCTAAAATGAGATTAGTTATAATACCTAAAATAGATATATTTACAATTTGTTTTTCTCTACTTTTTTTCAATTATAATACTCCTTTCGTTATTTTTACTCTACTTTTTATAGTATTTATGGCAATAAGATTAATTATACATTTTACTTTTATTTAAATATAAATATTAATTAAAAAATATGAAAACCTAGTAGTATATAAAATTATTTAGGAGATTAAAATGAATAAATTAATAGAAAATGCGTATAAAATAGCTGATAAAAATGCAGTTATCTTAAAAGGTAATATAAAAATAAGCGGTGATGTAAACTGTTTACTATTTGCCCATTACTGTGATAGCACATTGTTTTATAAAAGATTTTTTAAAATAAGCAAAGATATACTTAAAGTTAATAAAATATCTAGAAAAAACCTTAAAGAAATTAAAATATTATTAAAATCACATGGTTATAAAAAGGTTTGGTCGAAAGGAGTTTTTTCTATATATGGTGATTTAAGACCTTTAGCTGTTAAGGCTGGATTTGGCGATTGGGGTACTGATGGAATAATTGAAAATGAAAAGTATGGTTCAAATTTTTTGATAAGTGCAGTATTTTATAAATAATTGGAAAATGTCTTAGGCTACGGCCTAAGGCATAGATTTTTCACCGGCTACATTAACACTTTTCAATTTGTGTGGTTTATAATATAAGTAATAGGATAATTTTATTTGCAATAAATGTTAGGGGGTAAAATTATGGAATATACAATATTAGAATTTTCTCAAAAAGCTGCTTGCGAACTTGGTTTAGATATTACTAATCTTGCTATACTTAGATGGTTTGTGAATTCTAAGTACTCTGGCAAAATGTACTCGATTTTAATTGACAATGAAACTTATTGGCACTACAGACATATGAATCTGTATTAGGTCAAAATATTACAATTCCATATATTAATATTTTATCAATAGAAGTTGATTAGAATAAAAAAGCATCTATTCTATATAGATGCTTTTTTAGATAAATATTACCTATTTCGAAAATGGAAATAAAAATAAATCTACCTTAAATAATATTTTATATAGCAGATATTTTATTGAAATTGGTAAAGACATAAATGCTATATTTAACTAAAGATAATTATTAAATAACTCTCATGGTAAAAAATATTTTATTATGGGGGTTATTTTAGTATATATAGCATTTTATATAAAAATTTAATCTATCTTAAGAAAAATCCCACCCAAAATCTACATATAATTTAAT
>NZ_JADPET010000111.1 GCF_015667935.1 Clostridium sp. 1001270J_160509_D11
TATTTTACAACTATAACAAAAAAATCTTTATTTAAAAAATAAAGATTTTTTAATTTCGCAACGTACGAAGTCGTTGTCGCTATATTTTTTATAAAATACTGTATAGGCATGTAAACAATGGAGTAATATTTTAAAAATTTGGCTTCTAAGATATTCATTTTCCATTTAATATACTTATTAAGAAGAACCTACACCATTTAGTGCTCTTATATCAGATCATACAATGTAGGCCCTAAATTTATTTTTTATAGTAATAATAGTAATCGAATTTGGATTAATTACTACATATTACTTCATTTGTCAATTTTTAAGATCTTCATCTTGTTTCTTTTGTATGTCTTTTTTATCTGCTTTGTTTTCATTGCAGCCTTCTCTTCGGCGATTCAAACATTTACATGTTTGATGCGTACCAATGCTCGCCAGACCACTTAATGCTCCTGCAATTACGATTTCTGCTGTAATCTTCTCATTTAGTGATACATTTATAACTACCCCAACCATTAGCATAATCAAAGGAATATACTTGTTGGGAATAAAATCTAAACTTGTTTTAATTACATAACCTATGCACATACAAAAACCAATAACCAATGGAACCATATATTGAGTATATTGACTCAAATCCATAAATATCACCCCATTTACTATATTCTATTCAAAAAAAATAATAATGCTCCACATTATTTGAAAATTTGACAAAAAATACATAAAACTGCCATAATTAACTTATATAATAATTAGGAGGGGTATTATGTACGAAGAAAACTATGAATTTCCAGCAATAATAATAAATCACAGTAGTGATGACTACGAAATTAGAATATACGACTTTGAAGAAGTTACAGTATATGACGATAACTTAGACGATTGTTATACATCTATAAAAGAGGCATTAGAAGGAGAAATTTACAAATATATCTGTTTAAATAAAGATATTCCAAAAGCAACATCAAAAGAAAACATAATTTTAGATTACAACCAAACCTTATTTCATATAAAAGTAAATACACAAGAAGCCATAAAAAACTCCAAAAGATTGGGCGTTATAGTACCTAAAGATTTATAATTTTTATCTGTATTTAAAATTCAAATAAACAAACAATAAAAGAAAAACGTATTAAGAGGTGATATAATGTTTATTCCTAAAAGGGTTATATTTGAAAAAGGTTCATTAGATACTGAAATAGGTCAAAATATCTTCAATAAAGTAAAAGACATTCCAAATGTTGAAATTATAAATGCAAGTTCTAACAGAATCAAAAGCAATATCCCTGGAGACAACTTATATGAACAATACAGATCCGGAAAAGAGACATTAGTCGTCGGTTATCGTAAAAGTCTAAAGTTTCAAACATGTAAGCCATCTGCAAATTATCAACTGCCTTTAGTCAGCGGCTGTATGGGAAGATGTGAATACTGCTATCTAAATACTCAATTAGGCGATAAGCCTTATATAAGGGTGTTTGTCAATATAGACGATATCTTAAAAAAAGCAAAAGAATATATAGACGAAAGATCGCCTGCTGTAACTATATTTGAAGGTGCGGCGACATCCGACCCTATACCACTTGAACCCTATACTCATTCTTTGAGAAAAACGATAGAATTTATGGGAGCAGAAGAAAAAGCTCGCTTTAGATTTGTGACTAAATACAATGATGTAGATAGTTTATTAGATGCAAACCACAACAACCACACAGAAATTAGATTTAGCATAAATACACCAAAAATAATCGACATTTACGAACATTATACAGCTTCTGCCAGCAAGCGAATTGAAGCTGCTGTAAAAGTAGCTAATGCAGGATACCAAATAGGTTTTATAATCGCACCCGTATTTCTTTATGAAAATTGGAAAGATGAATACAGAGATTTAATTAAAAGTATAAAAGAAAAACTCCCAAAAGATTTTAATCAAAGCATTATATTTGAAGTGATATCTCATAGATACACTACAAAAGCAAAAAATAGAATAAACGAAATATATCCAGAGACTACATTGCCTATGAATGATGATGATAGAAAATTTAAATACGGTCAATTTGGATACGGCAAATACGTATATTCTAAAGAAGAATTAGACGATATGAAGGATTTCTTTAAAAAAGAGATTAAAGAGATTTTTCCAGATAGCTTTATAAAATATGTGATTTAAAATTCGCTTCGCTCATGACGCCAACGAATCAAAGATTCCGTTGCTTAGAATTCGCTTCGCTCATAGCACCAACAAATCGAAGATGCTGTTGCTTTAAATTTGCTTCGCTCATGGCGAGGGCGATTTTGTATATTTCTTTAAATTAGCTTTCATTAGAATTAAAAAATCCCCCTATATAGTAGAACACTCTATATAGGGGGATTTTTATTATTTTTATGTCATTTAATAATTTTAAGTAAAGATCTATTTACATTTTAAAATTATTTATTTTACAGTCCTATTAATACTCTTCGTAACATATCCTGATTTAGACATTTGAATAGTTATCACAGTATTTTTCTTTTGTTTTGGAATAAACACCTTGTATTTTCCTTTAGAATTTACTGTAGTCTGTTTTCCCACTTGCTTTTTATTTACATAAACTTTTATAGTGGCGTTTTTTGTTCCTGTTCCACTTATACTCGTGCTAGTTTTATATATATTGTTACATGTTAAAGAGCCAAATTGTTTTAATACTGTAGTTGTAGCGCTCTTTGAGTTGTAATTAGTCTTAGAAGCTACTACTTTTATAGTAGAGCCGCCAGGCTGCTTAGGTATTTTAATACTGTATTTATTATTTGAAGCTTTGCCAGAAGCTATAACCTTGCCTTTTGAGTTATATACTTTAATAGTAGCGGAGCTTAATGCCTTACCGCTTATATATGTACTAGATGAATTTAAAGTATTTATCGTAAGTGTAGCCATATTCTTTTTAGCTACCGTATTATTTTTATTAGTTGTAGCATTGTTTTTGTTTACAGTTGTATTATTTTTATTAGCTATATTATTATTTTTGTCGACAGTGGTGTTATTCTTATTATTTGTAGTGTTATTTTTATTAGGTACAGATGTATTGTTTTTGTTGTCTGTACTTGTATTTTGTTTATTTATAAGTGTTCCACCGCCTATAGCTTTTACTGCTTTTAAGGCATTTACCTTGCCGTATCCCGTATAACTGTCTTTTCCCGGTCTACCTATATCGTCAGCCGTAGAATATAGAGCTGATTTTATTTCGTCTACTGTAGCGTTTGGATTTTTAGACTTCATCATAGCAACAATACCAGACACTATTGGCGCTGACATAGATGTTCCGCTGTCATACATATATCTTTGTCCATTGGTATAAGGAATTGTGCTGTATATATCTACTCCATATGCAGATATATCCTTTTTAGTTCCGTAATTTGAATCAGCCGCCTTTTGGTCGTTTTGATCTATATTTATTACAGATATACAAGAGTCAAAATCAGCAGGATAAAACTTCATAGTGCTGTTGTTGTTACCTGCTGAACAAACAGTGACAATTCCCTTTGCTTTGGCGTTATTTATAGCCTTCTCTAATAATTTATCTTGTTCTTTATCTGCATCTTCATAAAAATTATCGTCTACCAATCTACCAAGACTCATATTTATAACTTGTGCGCCCTTTTTAACGGCGTAATTATATCCGTTTAAAATATCACTTGTAAAAGCTTCTGCGCTGTTTTTGTTTCCCCAAAATACATTTATATTCATAAGCTCTATATTGTTGTTTCCAATACCTGAAATACCGATAGCATTATTAGTTGTAGCTGCCAATATTCCAGATACATGCGTCCCATGATAGTTTTTATCTTTAGTAAGTTGAGAATAGTTGTTTTCAGCATCTACTGCAAGATATAAATTGCTTTTTAAGTCAGGGTGATTTACATCCATACCAGTATCTAGTACTGCTACTTTTACTTTAGATGTTTTGTAGTCTTTTAAGTAGTCCCAAGCTTCGTATATTTTTAAACTTTTTAAATAGTATTGTGCCTTGCTGTACTCATCATTAGTACTAGTTGTAGCTTTATATGTACTAGAGCTAGACGTAGTTTTATATGAGAAATTAGGCTGTACTGATTTTATAAAACTACTGTCTTCGTAGTTTTCTATCGCCTTATCTACAGTTTCAGAGTTTGATATATCGACTACACCTATATTTTTTCCCATAAGCTGTTCTATTTCTCCGTCTAGATTGTCTACAACAGCTTCTTTTAACTCTTTATTTACATCATTTTCAAATTCAACAATGACTTCACCAGGTTTATAACCTAACTCTTCATCACTTTGTTTTTCTTCTGATGCATCTTCGTAATCTTTTATTAAATCATCTGCCCTAGAGTCTATAACTGCTTTAAATTGATTTATCTTTTTACTTTGTTCTTTGTCATAATAATAATTTAAAACTTCTTTTACAGCATACTCAAAGTTTTCTTTAGAGTTGTATTTATTTATGTGTTTTGCCACATAACTTCCTGATACTTTTTCTAAATCAAACTTATCTTCTAGTTGATTTGATACTCTTTGTTTTTGATTGTTTTCTGTTTCAATCTTTTTTTGTTCCTTCTTAAAAGTTGCCTTTACTTCAGCATAAGAATAAATAGGTCCTATATTAGGAAGTACTAGTGATAAAGATAAAAACAGTGGTATAAATTTTTTGTTTAATATCATCTCTATCCCCCTTATCATTTAGTCATTATAGATAATATACATCTTATATTGTATAAAATCTATAAATTTTTCCTTACATTATATCACGAAATCATAACATTTTTAAGATTTATAAATATTTTACTAAAGAGTTATCTTTAACTTTATTAAAAATATAATTTGAATTAAGAAGGGATTTAGATTGCAAAAATCGAATTGTATAATAATATGTTTATTTATAGGATATATAAAATGAAATTCACTTAAAAATTTATACATAGTAAGAAGATAACTTTTTTAATTCTAGCGAATTTTAAGCAACGGACGAAGTCGTTGGCGTCATGAGCAAAGCGATTTTTAAGCAACGTAATCTCCGATTCGTTGGCGTCATGAGCAAAGCGATTTTTAAGCAACGGACGAAGTCCTTGGCGATATGAACGTAGTGAATTTTTTATATAAATTAAAGTAATTAAAATATGAAGTTGTGGTGATAAGTGTAATGAAAGAAAAATTTTTAGAAAGTTTAAAAGAGGCACTAACTACATATTCTTATTCTACTAATATTCCACTTGTCTTACTAGATGAAAACGGAAGTTCTGTGTATTCAATTGGGAATGAAGAACCTTTTTGCAAATTTTTCAAAGAGTTTACAGGAGATATGAACCCCTGTTCTCAAACTCATCTATATGCAGCTAAACAATCAGAAGCGTTAGGAGAAGCTTATACATTCTTTTGTCCTGCTGGGCTTATTCACTATACTGTTCCAGTTATAAAAAAAGGTGTATTTAGAGGTTCTGTGCTAGCTGGTCCTATACTTATGGATTTTTCTGATGAACTTATGATTTCTGAAATTATGCAAAAATTCAATATAGATTTAAAATATCTTGGGATGGTAGAATCTAAAATAAGAAGTATTCAAGTTATAGACCCTACAAGAGTTAGGCATCTAGGCAACTTGTTGTTTATTGTAGTTTATAGTCTTTTAAGTGATGAGAAAAAAGAGCTTGAAAGAAAGAGATTAATAGCTTCTCATCAATCTGATTTAAATGAAAAAATACAGATTATTAAAGATGAGCAAAATGTAGAATTTTACTCTTATGAAACAGAAAAGGAATTATTATTAAAAGTTAGAAATGGGGACGTTATAGGAGCTAAAAATATCCTAAACGATATGATAGGTCGTATTTTATTTGCCTCAGGAAACAATATAAATGTAATAAAATCAAAGACATTAGAGCTTTGCACATTGTTGTCTAGGGCGTCTATAGACGGCGGAGCCGACTCAAATACGATAATAGACTTAAATAGCAAGTTTTTATATAAAATATCAAATATAAAAAATATCGAAGATTTATCTTATTGGGTTGTTCACATGCTAGATAGCTTTACTCAAAATGTATTTAACTTTAACGAGTCTAAAAACCCTGTATTAATCCAAAAATGTATATCATATATAAATGAACATTACAACGAAGATATAAATTTAGAAAAAGTCGCTAATATAGTACATCTAAACCCGTCTTATTTTTCGAGTGTATTCAAAAAAGAAGTAGGCGTAAGCTTTTCAAATTATTTAAATAAAATAAGAATCGAGCAAAGCAAACTGCTACTTAAAAATACTGATTCTTCTATAGTAGAAATAGCTATGGAAGTCGGCTTTGAAGATCAAAGCTATTTTTCAAAAGTATTTAAAAACTTGACGAAAATGACTCCTAAACAATATCGTCAAAATGGATAATATAAAATAGACTTTCCTTATAACTTATTTCATAAGAAAAGTCTATTTTAAAAAGATATAAATAAAATTAAAATAAATAAATTTAAATTATTTAAAAGCTATATTTGTTTTTAACTTATTTTATTCAAATAAATTTAAGATATTTTTCTTGTTTAATTTGTATCCTATAATACAAATCGCTCCACTTTCTTCTTTATAATAGCTTTCTTCATTTATTTCATTTTCAACATAATCAAATTTGTACCAATTTTTATCTCTATTTTGCAAAATCCCTTTTCCCCTTACGATTTTGCCATAAGTATCCTCATCTTCAAAACACTTAAAGATGAGCTTTATATCGCTATAATCTATAGATTTCTTTGTTTTAAATTCCAATGTAGAAAAATGATATGGATTTCTCGTCTCGTCCTTATCTAGTTTATCTAATATTTTTAACATGTCGTAGTCTTGTATTTTATTTTCAATAGCTTCAATCAAATTTCGCCCACTTATATTGTAAATATCTTCGTTTATAATATTTGCATTTATATTTATATTTTTGATATACGAATACATCCCTTCAATATATTTTATATCAACACCTGTATTTTTGCTTAAAACAATAGTTTTTGATACTACAATTTGATCGTCCACAAATACCTTGGAGTATGAAGATACAAAGTCAAATCGCTTTACATCTAATACAGAGATAATATTATTGATTTTAAATAGATTTTTAAATTTAAAATCGTTACACGCTCTTAATATCTCGCTTAATTTTGCGACACCTGTAGGTTCTACAATTATCCTATCAGGATTAAATTTATTTATTATATCTTCTATTGAAGAGAGAAAATCCCCCGACGAACTACAGCAAATACATCCTGCTGTTATTTCCTCTACTTCGACACCAGTATTTTTGAGTATGTCAGTATCAATTCCTACTTTTCCAAATTCATTTTCTAAGACGACGATTTTTTCGTCCCTATAACCTTCAGTCACAAGTTTTTTTATAAGAGTAGTCTTTCCTGCTCCTAAAAATCCCGATACAATATCTAATTTTACCTTCATAAGCCATACCACCCTTATTTAAAAGATTTAACCACCCTAAAACATTTTTTAAAACCTAAACGCCTATCCTGTAATTTAAAAATAATTTTCCTGTAATATATAGAGAAACTGCCCCAAAATTTGAGATGGCTACTTTGGGACAGCTTAAGTTTATTTAGTTTAAAATTATAAGCTTTTTATTTATAAGATTTATTTTAATTTATATTAGATTAAAATTTATAAGCCGTATTCAGCTGGTATAAATTTATCCATATCTAATTCATCTTGCATATCGTCATAAAATTCTAATTCATCATCTGCTATATCTTCAATTTGATTTCCTATGATATCTAGCCATTTCTTTTCTCTTTCTTCTACATAAACTTCACCGCTATTTACAGCTTCAGTTATCTTATCAAGAGCAAGTTTAGCACCTAACTTAGTCATTTCAAATGAATTTTCAGCTTTGACTAATTCGCCAGCTATATCAAATACAACTTGTGGTTTTAATACGTAAGCTTGAGGATCAAGTCGTGCATCAGATTCAGCAAGTAAATCTCTAAATTCTCTTCTAAATCCTTTCTTAGTAGCTGTATTCATAAGTCTTGTATCGTAAATTAATTGTTCTATAGATACAACTGGTGCCATTTCAGCTAATAATTTAACTTGTTGGACAGATTCATTAGACCATAAATCAGTTACAGCAGCTGCTATATTACCTATTGGAGATAAGTGAGCACAAGCAGCTGATTTACCTTCACAAGATATAGGAGAGCCTGTAATTGCTTTTAGATAAATACCTTCATAAGCACAGTCTTTAGATGGGCCTACAGCTCCTTCTTCAAAAGCAGCTAAAGCTCTAGCAACTGTAGCAACTCTCACTACTGCTGCAAATACTTTTGGTATCATACCTCTTTCAGCAAGTACCATAGCAGTATTACCAAATCCACAAGCAGAATCCCCTGCTGGAAGTGAGCCATTAGCTTTACAAATATCAGCTATGTTTTTCCATAAGAATTTCATATCTCTACATCCACAAACTCCAAGTGCAAATATAACTTGTTTAATATCTGCATTTACTAAAGCTTCGTCGTTTAACTCTTTACCACCAGTAGATTCAACAGAGATAAAGTCAGCGCCAGCTTGTGAGCAACCAGCGAAGCTTTCAATCATAGCTTCCCAATACTTACCGCTTCTCATAATTGGAGGTCTATTCATCTCTCTTAAGTCGTTTGGAGTAGCTCTATAAGCAGATTTTAGACCGTATTTAGCTTCGTATTCTTTCATAGTATCTACTATGATCTTACTTACTTCAATACCCCATTTAGGATTTTCAGTAAATTCAGGAAGAGTTTCATATTCTATAACTACTCCTGGTGCATATAATTCTCTAGCTCTATTTAATATACCATTTGTCATATCTTTGTATATTTGGTATGCATCTTTTATACTATCTTCATTAACTATCATTGATGGCAATGTGAAGTTTAATTCTGGATAAACTTCGCCACCACCTATTATTAAACCGCTTTTAGTTGTTACTGGTTTCTTACAAGAACCATAAACAAAATCATCAACTGAATCGTATGCCAATTTATTAAATTTTATACTCATAACCGTTCCTCCCAATATAATTATTTATTTTTCAGATTGTTTAAACGCCTATATTATTTTTTAGCTTTAAGTACATTTTTAGCTACATCTGCTGCAGCTGCTGCATCAGTAGTATAGTAATCTGCATGTACTTGTTTTGCGTATTCTTCTGAAACTGGAGCACCGCCTATCATGAATATATATTTATCTTTAATTCCTTTTTCTTCAAATGCTTTTATAGTAGTTTCGATTGCCGGCATTGTAGTTGTAAGTAAAGCTGATAAGCAAATTATATCTGCTCCTATTTCTTCAGCTTTTTCAACAAATTTTTCTTCTGGAACGTCAACACCTAAGTCGACCATTTCTATACCAGCGCCATCCATCATCATCTTAACTAAGTTTTTACCTATATCGTGTAAATCCCCTTTTACAGTACCTATAACTGCTTTTCCTATTGGTTCAACACCTTCAGCTTTTAGAGATGGAGCCAAAACTTTAAGTCCAGCTTGCATTGCTTTAGCTGCGATTAACATTTCTGGAACATATATTTGTCCTTCTTTAAATTTATCGCCTATTTCACCCATTGCAGAAATCAAACCATCGTTTAATATATCAGCAGGTTTTATACCTTGTTCTAAAGCTTCTTTAACTAATTGTTTTGATTGTTTTCCACTACCTTTTTGTACTGCTAATGAAAGTTCTCTTAATTCCATAAATCCTTCCCCCTAACCAAATTATTAAAATACTATTATTAAAATCTACTTAATGATGATTCGTGTTGTCATATTAGAAAGTTTTGTTTATGCTTTTGACTTTCTTTGTGATTTGTTTATCTTTTATACTTAAATAATAGTATTTTTTAAAATATAATTATTGTAATTTATATTGTTTTTTATTAAACCTTTTAGCTTTTTTAATATATAAGCCTCAAATATTGAAATTACAACATTTAAGGCTTATTATTTTTTAAAAATTTTATTTATAT
>NZ_JADPET010000112.1 GCF_015667935.1 Clostridium sp. 1001270J_160509_D11
TGAGCTATTATAGATGGAACTGCCAAAGTAACTAAAAGTTTTCCAATACTCCCATTTTCTAAGTCTGCGTTTTTTTTATGCTATAATTAGTACTAATATAAAATTTACGAAATTAGGAGAGTGGTAAAGGTTGGGTTCGACCGAAAATATATTACAAATAGGTTTATTAATAGTTTTACTGTTGGGATCAGGATTTTTCTCAGCATCTGAGACATCATTAATGTCTCTTAGCAAAATTAGAATTAGGTATATGGAAGAAGAGGGTGTAAAAGGTGCTAAATTAGTATCTTCACTTATTGAAAAATCAAGTGATTTACTTAGTTCAATTTTAGTAGGAAACAACGTGGTAAATATAGCTGCAACATCTGTTTCAACATCTTTATTTATAAATATATTTGGAGATGGAGGAGTTGCTATAGCTACAGCTGTAATGACAGTACTTGTTTTAATTTTTGGAGAAATAACACCAAAAACTATTGCAGCAAATAGCCCAGAAAAAATAGCAGTTATAGTATCTAAACCAATTAGTATAATAATGAAAATTACAAAACCGATAGTTTGGGTATTTAATCTTTTAACAGGTATTATCTTTAAAATTATGGGAATAGAAAATGACGGAGTTAAACCATTTATAACAGAAGAAGAATTAAAAGCTATGGTAAATGTGAGTCATGAAGAAGGCGTTTTAGAAATTGAAGAACGCGAAATAATAAATAATGTATTCCAATTTGGAGATATGCAAGCAAAAGAAGCTATGATTCAAAGATTAGATATGGTAGCTGTAAATATAGAAGATAGTTACGATGAAATAATAGAATTATTTAAAAGTGAAAAGTTAAGTAGATTACCTGTATATCAAGAGAGTATAGATGATATAGTGGGAATATTAAATATAAAAGATATTATTTTCTTAAGTGATGAGGAAATACAAAACTTTAATATAAAAAATTACGTTAGAGAAGCATTTTTTACTTACGAATTTAAAAAGATAACTCAACTTCTTGAGGAAATGAAAAAAGAAAAGAGTCAAATGGCTATAGTTGTAGATGAGTACGGTGGTACAGCTGGACTTCTTACAATAGAAGACTTAGTCGAAGTAATCGTTGGGGATATAGACGATGAATACGACGAGGAAGAAGAGGAAATTGTAAAAGTAAGTGATAATGAATATTTAGTTGAAGGTAGTACAAAAATATCAGATGTAAATGAGCAAATTGGAATAAACTTTGAATCAGATGAATTTGATTCTATAGGAGGATTTATAATCGGATATTTAAAACGTATACCTGAAGAAAATGAATTAATCGAAGTTGGAAATGTTAAATTTAGCGTTGAAAGTATCGATAAAAATAGAATAAACAAAATTAGAATATTTGTATAAAAAAATTGCTAGATATAATCTAGCAATTTTTTTATTCTAGCGAATTTTTTTATAATTCTATAATTTCACCAGTAGTTATATCTACTAAATTGATATCCATATCTACTTGGTGATTGTTGCCTTCGATAGGCTCGATTTCTATTATAGCTACAGAATGGCTTCCATCTTTAGGTATAGATGTACTTCCTGGATTTAGAACTACTAAATCTTCATCCATATATAATTCTTTTACATGAGTATGTCCTAAGATTAATACATTGGCTTCTTTAGCTTTGGCTCTTTTTATAATTTCTTCTTTTGGCTCTAGATATCCGTGATCTAATAAGAATGTTACTCTACCAACTTCAGTTAAAACATATCCATCTTCAATAGGATGTTTTATAACCATTTGGTCTACATCAGCATCACAATTTCCTCTAACTATTATCATATTATCTAGATTGTTTATTTTTTCTATCACACCTTTAGGGTTGTATCCTTCTGGTAAATCATTTCTAGGTCCATGATATAAAACGTCTCCTATATGGAATATTACATCACAGTCCTCTAATAAGTCTAATGCTTTTTCGAAATAAGGTAAGCTACCGTGTGTGTCACTCATTACACCTATTTTCATAGTTATCCTCCTGGAAATATTAAATTTATAAATTTTATAAGAACTTTTCAGTTACTCTGCTCCAAAACTCGTAGTTTGACATTCTAAGTAGTTTTACTTTTAAATCAGATACAAATATAGATATATCTACTATTTGTTTAAATTGATATTCGACTCCGTCAACTACTATTAATATAGAGTCTTCAAATCTATATTCTGGAGCTATTTTTACGATTGAATCTTTTGAACAAATAATGCTAGAAGTAAAACTTCTGTAAGCATTTGTATTTATAGGGGCAAGGGGTGTAATTTGCATTACATTTATACTTGGGTCTATTATACTTCCGCTAGCAGCATAATTATATGCAGTAGATCCTGTTGAAGTTGATACTATTAGACCGTCACCACTAAAATTTTGTACATGGTGGTCATTTATTCCTAAAGATAAATGTATAGTTCTAGATTTATATCCTTTTACAACGACTTCATTTACAGCGAATACATCATTGCAATTAGATTTAGTACAGACAGTTGACTGAAGAACGGGAATTTCTTGAACTATGTAGTCTCCAACTAAATATGATTCAATAAAATGATCTATATCAGATGGAGCAAAGTCTGGGAAGAATCCTAAATGTCCAGTATTTATTCCTAAAATAGGAACTTCTGGAAATTCAAAGTCATGTACCGTCTGTAAAAAAGAACCATCTCCACCTATGGAAATAATAAGTTCAGTTTCAGGGTGAAATTCATCGCAAACTGTAAATCCTGCCTTTTGTAATTTATCTGTCAAAATATCCTTAGTCATTATAGATTTTGGTAAATTATTTGAGTTAATTGTAATAATTCTTTCCATTATCCCACCTCTTTATAAGATGTATTATAACACATATTCTTGTAGACTATAACAATTTAGAATTATTATTATAAATTTAATGTAATTTTAGAAATATATAGTAGATGCAAATAAATGTTAATATTTGTTATATAATGGTATAGGGAAGTGAAATGTATGATATACTATATTGTAAAGACTAAATATAGAGGTGTAAAAATGTCAATAGAAAAAGTTAAGGAATATTTTGCGGAATATGGAAGAGAAGATGACATTTTAGAATTTGACAAATCAAGTGCAACAGTTGAATTAGCAGCACAAGCGGCTAATGTTATACCAGCGAGAATAGCTAAAACTTTATCTTTTAAAAATAAAGAAGGAGACAATGCTATTTTAGTAGTAGTTGCTGGTGATGCTAAAATCGACAATAAAAAATATAAATCAGAATTTGCTACTAAGGCAAAAATGCTAACACCAGAAGAAGTCATTAAATATATTGGACATGCTATAGGTGGAGTTTGTCCATTTGCAATAGAAAATAAAGGTGTAAAAGTGTTTTTAGATGTATCTATGAAGAGGTTTAATACAGTATTTCCCGCTTGTGGAAGTAGCAACTCAGCTATAGAATTAACTTGTGATGAGATGGAAAAATACTCACATTGTGAAAAGTGGGTAGATGTATGCAAATCATATGATGAGACACTATCAGAATAGACATAAAATTAAAATAAAGATTATTTGAATTTAACTACATAAATATCAAAAGGAGTTTCTCATAGAGATACTCCTTTTAATGTTGATTGGATATTTATGGAACAATATTTACCTTCATTATATTTGAAAATTAGTGTAAAATATATATGTTAATAAAAAGGAAGTGGGTGTGAATTTGTTCAAAAAAGAAGATCAAAAATATAATCTTATTTCATATATAAATGAAGATGACGACTTAACACTAAAAGAAATTTTACTAGATAAATTAAATTTCTCAGTTAGATATGCATCTAAATTAAAAAGATTTAAAACAGTTACAGTAAATAAAAACTTCAAAAAATTAGATAAAAAAGTTAAAAAGGGCGACTTAATAGAAGTAGAGATAAAAGAAGATATGGCAAACTTTGCGCCACAAGATTTAAACTTAAATATAATTTATGATGATTTTGATTTAATTATGGTAGATAAACCTCCATTTATGGTAGTTCATCCGACAAAGAGCCACTTTGAAAATACTATGGCAAATGGAGTTACAGACTACATTGTTAAAAAGGGCGAAGATGTCAAAATAAGATTTGTAAATAGACTAGATATGAATACATCTGGATTAGTAATAGTAGCAAAAAATCCATTTGCTCAACATGTATTATCTAGTGAGATGAAAAGCGATGATTTTGAAAAGAAATATATAACAGTAGTAAAAGGAATCATTAAAGACGACGAAAATACTATAAATGAGCCAATTTACAGACCTACAGATGACAGCATAAAGAGAGTTGTAGATCCTAGAGGACAAGAGTCGATTACTCATTACAAAGTATTAGAAAGATTAAATGATGCTACTGTAGTAGAAGTTAAATTAGAAACAGGAAGAACTCACCAAATAAGAGTACACATGGCACATATAGGCCATCCAATTATAGGAGATGAACTATATGGTTATGTTGATGAAAATCTAATAAAAAGACAGGCTCTACATGCATATGGTCTGAAGTTTAAACAACCTAGAACAAAAGAAGTTTTAGCGTTTAAAGCTGAAATTCCTGATGATATGAAGATGCTAATTGAAAAATTAAGATAAAAGGAGAGAAGTAAATGATTATACATAAATCCATAGTACACGTACTAGATAAAAATAGCGATAGTCCTATATTAAATGACTACGAATGTAGAAACAGCTTAGAAGTGGATAAATTTTTCCAAAAAATAATAAACAGAGTTTCAAAAGACGACGATTTAAGAAAAGCTGAATTTAACGATTATAACAATAATATTGTTAAAAACTGTTGTGAGCAAATTATATATGACGAAGATACATTCTTACAAAATTCAAAAGAAATAGCGGCATATTTATTTGAAATTATGAAACAAAGTGAAGAGATGGACTCTTGTGACTTAGCTATTTGTCTATACAGTGTAAAAGATGAAAAAAATGTAGCTATAATGAGATTAGAGTATAAAAAACTTTATACACATTCAATTGAATTTGTAGAAGATAAATTTAATATACAAATAGTATCAAATGAAATTGGAATACCTGAGACAGGGCGTCCAAAACAATGTGCATTAGTAGGTCTTAGTGGTATAAATGATGAATATCATTTTAAACTATTAGATAAAGATGCTGAAAAAGAACAACTAGAAACAAAGTTTGTTACAGCGTTTTTAAATGCTAAAAAAATAGAAGATGATAAATATAAAACAAAAGTATTTAAAACAACAGCAGAAAATTGGATAACAAATGCAATTTCAGATGATATGAAAAAAGCAGAAGATATAAGAAGTATGCTTAATTATACATTAAAAGAAAAAGAAGAAATAAATGTTGAGGAATTTGTTCAAAATAATATAATCGATAAAGATTTAAAAGAAAGTTTCAAAGAACACATGGAAGACAAAGGATTAACTGAAAACTTTTCAGTTGATAAAAAATGGGTTGAAAAGAAACTTAAAAAGAGAAGTATAAAAACAGATAATGGATTTGATATAAAAGCAAATTTATCAGATTTTGAAGACCCTATGAAATATAGTGTTAGAAAAAATGAAAATGGTACATTCGATATAGTAATAAAAAATATATCTTTCTATGAAGAAAAATAATTTTACATAAATTTCATTTTATGGTAGTTATTCGAAGTTGCTTTTTACTCTATTAAAATAATGTTAGATTATGTTATAATTACGTGAAAGCATAAAGGTATAGAGGTTCTAATTTAGATTAATAGGGAAGCTAGGTGAGATTCCTTCGCAGCCCCCGTTACTGTGATGCTGACTATTTATTCGATAACCACTGCTATTTTGCGGGAAGGTGAATAAATGGGATGAAGCTAAGCCAGGAGACCTGCCTTATATACAATAAGAAAATCTTCGGGGTGGAGAATTTTACTTTAAAATAAGAACGGTATTTTAAAAGAAAAACTAACCTTGTGTTAGTTTTTCTTTTTTTGCAAAAGATACATATAATTTATAATTTTGAAAAATAATATCGTAAAAGCATAACAAAATGTTATTGCTTATTTTAAAATATAGTTACAAAAAAAATTGTAATTCTGCTATAATCATAAAATATATGGAGATTATAGTCAAATTATGGTAAAACCCTGGCTGGATTAATCTTGATATAAGCTTTAAAAATTTTAAAAAAGGTATATGAGGAGGAATTCATATGAAAAAGAAATTATTATCAATTTTACTATGTTTAACACTTATATTTTCTGTTGGGTGTAGTAAAGGCGAAAGCGAAAAAACAATAACTGACAGAGCTGGTAACGAAGTTAAAGTTCCAACAAAAATCGAAAAAATTATATCTACTGCACCATCAAATACAGAAATATTAGTTGGGTTGGGATTAGCTGATAAAATTATAGCAGCAGATACATACTCAGAAGGAATTGAAGGTTTAAGCAAAGACACTAAATTAATGGACTTCCAAAATCCAGATGCAGAAGCAATGGTTGAGTTAGATCCAGATATAGTAATAGCTTCAGGATATAACCAAGTAGGTTCATCAGAAGATCCATATAAATCAGTAAGTGATGCAGGTATACCTGTTGTATATATACCAAGTAGTAGCAGTATAGACGGTATATATAAAGACATAGAGTTCATAGCTGAACTTGTAAATGAAAAAGATAAAGGAAATGAAATAATCGATTCTATGAAAAAAGATGTAGAATCAATAAAAGAAATAGGCAGCAAAATAAAAGATAAAAAGACAGTTTATTTTGAAATAGGTCCAGCACCAACATTATACAGTGTAGGAAAAGACACATTCATAAATGAAATGATACAAATAATAGGTGCAAAAAATATATTTGCAGATAAAGATGCTTGGATATCACCAAGTGAAGAAGCTGTAATAGATGCAAATCCAGATGTTATATTAACTAACGTTAACTATGTAGAAAATCCAACAGAAGAAATAATGAGTAGAACTGGATGGGAAAACATAACTGCAGTAAAAGATAAAGCAGTATATTCTATAGATGCAAACTCATCTTCAAGACCAACACAAAATATAATAAAAGCTTTAAAAGAAATGGCAAAAGCTGTATACCCAGATGAATACAAAGACAAATAGAACAAAGTGTGCAATTAGTATACTTATACTTATATTTATTATTTATATTGGAACTTCCATTGGGAGTTCCAATATTAGTATGTTAGACACTATATCTATAATCGCAAATAAATTGATAAATATACCTCTTAGAGACGGTGTAATGCCAAAGGACGTATCTATTATATGGAAGATTAGGTTGCCTAGGGTTTTATTGGCGTTTTTAGTAGGAGGGTGTTTGGCTACTAGTGGTGCAGTTGTACAATCGATATTAAAAAATCAACTAGCATCACCATATACATTAGGTGTATCATCAGGTGCATCTTTAGGAGCAGGTCTTGTAATTGTAACAGGAGTAACAATTCCTGTAATAGGAGGTTTTACACTTCCGTTTGTTGGATTTATATTTGGACTTTTTACAGTTTATTTAGTTATATTATTTTCTAGTAAAATTGACAAAACCATGTCCAATAATACAATAATATTAGCGGGGATGGTTTTTTCTTTATTTGTCAATGCCTTACTTACAACTTTAACTGCGATGTTTTCAGAAGACTTAAAGAGTATAGCACTTTGGCAAATGGGAAGCTTTGCTATGAGAGGTTGGACATATGTATGGCTTATAATTCCATTTTGCTTAGTCGGTATGATAGGCATACTTAGATACACAAAAGAGATGGATATACTTACTTTTGGAGAAGAACAAGCCCAATCTGTAGGTGTAGATACATCAAAAGTAAAGACAAAACTATTTGTATTTTCAGCAATATTGACAGGAGGAGCAGTATCTCTTAGTGGTACAATTGGATTTGTAGACTTGATAGCTCCTCATGTTGTTAGAAAAATATTTGGATCTAATCATAAATATGTAATACCGATGACATTTATATTTGGAGGATGTTTAATGGTAATTACAGATTTGATTGCAAGAAGTATTTTTGACTCAACTGAATTACCAGTAGGGGCGGTGACTGCTATTATAGGAGCACCATTCTTTGCTTATGTTTATTTTAAAAAGGCGAGTTGATAATTATGTTAGAAATTAAAAATCTTTATAGTGGATATGATGAAAAAGATATATTAAAAGATATAAATTTTAAAGTTAAAAATGGAGAAAATTTATGTATAGTTGGTCCAAATGGATGTGGAAAAAGTACACTTCTAAAATCTATTGCTAATCTTTTAGAATATAGAGGAAGTGTAATGATTGATGATGAGGAAGTATCATCTATGGATAGAAAAGAATTTGCAAAGAAAGTTGGACTTATGAGCCAAATTACTCAAATTTATTTTCCATACACAATTTACGATACTGTAGCATTAGGTAGATATGCTTATAGCAAAGGGGCATTTAGTAAATTATCTAAACAAGATGAAAAAATCATATTAGATAGTATAAAAAAAGTCGGACTTTTAGATATAAAAGATAAGCTTATTACTGAACTTTCAGGTGGGCAAATACAAAGAGTTTTCTTGGCTAGAGTATTCGCTCAAGACCCAGATATTATACTACTTGATGAGCCTACAAACCACTTGGACTTAAAAAACCAAATAGATTTATTAGAAAATCTAAAAGAATGGATTAAGGTAAATAATAAAATCGTAGTAGGAGTACTACATGATTTAAATTTAGTTCAATATTTCGCAGATAATGTGCTTATGTTGAAAGATGGGCAAATAGTAGCTTATGGAGAGCCACAAGAAGTATTAAATAATCCTATCTTAAATGAATTATATGGAATCAATATAAAAGAGTTTATGTTAGATATTTTAAAGAAATGGGATAGACCATCTATTACAAAAAAGCATATAATTAAATAAATATTTTACTAAAAAGACTAGCTTAATAAATTAAGCTAGTCTTTTTATTTGTATATGTTATTAATTTAAAAGATTAGTTTTAAATATTAAAGTAGAAAATCTATAAAAGCAGGGACTTGTTTTTCCCAACTAGCTTCATTATGTTCTCCACCAGGAACTAATCTAGGATAACATATAGCTCCTTTAGATTGAAGTGTATGGCATAACTCTAACATATAAGAAGTAAAGTCAACTAATTTATTATTTTGTTCTAATTCATTACTTCCTATACTCATAAAGAACTTGCTACCCCTTTGAGAGTCGTTTTGTACTGCTTCTGCTATTAATTTATCATAGCAAAATTCAAATGAAGGAGATAAACACGCACATTTTGAGAATATATGAGAGTATTTAATTCCAGCATATGTTGCCATTAATCCACCTAAAGAGCTTCCACCGATAAGCGTATTTTTTTTATCGGGTTTTGTTCTGTACTCAGAATCAATCATAGGTTTTATTACATTTACCATCCAATTTAAATAAGCATCTCCCTTGCCTTCAATAAACTCACCATTATAATTATCTAAATTATAAGGAGAGTATTCTGAGACCCTCTCATTGCCTTCAAAACTGCATTGAATACCTACGACAATTAATTGTACATTATTAGAATCTAAATATTCTTTCATACCCCATGATTTACCGAAAGCAGCTTCTTCATCAAAGAATAAATTATGTCCATCGAACATATAAAGCACAGGATATTTTTTTCTTCTTTCATTGTAATCATCTGGAAGATAGATGTTTATAACTCTACTACCAGAAAACACACCTTCCATCTCAATATACTTTTTTTCTATCATCAGTAACCACCTCATGTATATTTTAATTTATTATTTAATATACCATAATTTGGAAAATAAATGTATACAAAATATACAGAAAGATAAGTTTATACATATAAAATAGAATATATGACAAAAAATACGAAAATATA
>NZ_JADPET010000113.1 GCF_015667935.1 Clostridium sp. 1001270J_160509_D11
TCTGGTATCTTTTATATAGTATAAATATATTATGGAGGTGTATTTTGAAAGAAGACAATATTAAAAACAGCTATGAATGTAGGCTTAATTATTTTGTCTGTACTTCACTTTGTGCTACAAAGCAAGCTTATAAATATATAGATAAAGTATACAATTCTAATAAAGAAAAATACAATAATTTTTCTATAAACTGTTCATATTACAATCTAGCAAATTCTAGATTATTAGAAGAAGAGATGTATTTTAAAAAAGCACTTGGAATTATTACTTCTGGGGGAGAAAAAGAATTTTACTATATACTTAGAATGACTTATAAAAAGGCAAATCTACTTATTAAAAATAGTGGAGATATTGTCAGATTAAATGAATTGCCTATAAAGCCCGACTTAATGCCTGAAGAAGAATTTCTCGGCAATTATGCCGCAGCAATAATCCTAGCCCAAAAAGAAGGCAAGGAAATAGATGAAGATGACTTTTTCTTTAGAGCATTTCAAGAGATGGTCAATTTGAGGATGAATCCTCTAATACAAAATTCATTTAAGTATTCTAATATAGATAAATCTACACGAAAACAACTTAGACAAGTCGAATCTAATTTGTGTCACAAATACCCTAATATGACCAAGTGTCTGCGTGAGTTAGATTTTCAAAAAGGCTATGGAAAGCTAGACACAGAAAAAATCAATGACTACCACAGAATTGCCTATGCACTAGATTATGTATATGAATTAGAAGGTTTAAATATCATACCTCTTCTAAATAATAAGCCACACAGTACTAGTGAAGAAATTCAGGAATTAATCAATATCTGGGTTAAATGTGGCGGAAAAGTAGAAGAGTCTAACTACGACGCATTGTATTCATATATAATATCGTCTACAAAATTAAAAAGGATATTAGAAACATATAAAGATGCAAAACGCCTATATTTTAAAGATATAGCTGATATAGATAAAGAAGAATTAAAAGAAAAAGATGAAATGATCACTAAAATAACTCAAGAAAAATCAGACTTAGAGGCAAAATATAAAAAGACTAAAACTGAGTTAGAAAAAGAAAACGAAGAGTTAAAAGAAAAGCTGAGACTTCTTGAAAATAAAAATAAACAACTTGAAGAAGAGGTAAAAAATGAACCTCATATAAAAGAAGAATTAGTCGAACTTAGAAATTTAATGTTTAATTTATCTGAACATGTAAATATTCCGCCAGTCGGAAACCACAAAGAAGTAGATATAAATAAATTAAACAGCTTAAATGCAGTCTGTATAGGCGGGACCGAATCATGGATAAACTCTATGAAAGAAGTCCTTAATAACTGGGTATTTTTACATGCCGGTTTTGACAATTTTGACACAGCCTTATTAAAAAACAAAGAATATATCTTTGTAAACACAGTCTCAAACACGCACTCAATGTATTATAAGGCGATTGAAAACAAAGAAAAAAATACTAAAATAAGATACATAAATGCCCTAAATAAAGATAGGGTTTTATATGAAATAGAAAAAAATTTATAGAGTCTACTTATTAAAATATTTAGTTAAAAACTAATCAAAGTAATATAAAAAAACATCCATTTTTATTTAAAGTTACATAGTTCTAAATAAAATGGATGTTTTTTGTGTTTTTTATATTATCTATTTTCTTCTTTCATCTTTTTAATAGCTTGTATAGCTTTTAAAGTACCCATTTTTGAGTGATCAAATGTAAGTCCACCTTGGAAGTATACGTTGTATGGTGGTCTTATTGGAGCATCGGCACTAAGCTCTATTGATGAACCTTGAACGAATGCACCTGCTGCCATTATTACTTCGTCTTCGTATCCTGGCATTGCCCATGGAACTGGTTTTACAAACGCATCAACTGGAGCTGCTGCTTGCACACCTTGACAGAAACTTATAACTTCTTCAGCATTGTTAAGTTTTACAACTTGTATTATGTCACTTCTTAAATCGTCGTATTTTGGAAGTACGTCGTATCCTAATTTTTCAAACGCTCTAGCACAGAATATAGCTCCCATTACTGCTTGTGATGTAACGTATGGAGCCATGAAGAACCCTTGAAGTACAGTTCTTGTAGTTCCGAAAGTAAGACCACATTCTTTACCTATTCCTGGTGATGTTAATCTATAAGATATCATTTCTATTAAGTCAGCCCTACCAGCTATGTATCCACCAGTTAAAGCAAGACCTCCACCTGGGTTTTTGATTAGTGAACCAGCCATTACGTCTGCTCCAACTTCTGTAGGCTCTTTAGTATCTAAGAATTCACCGTAGCAGTTGTCTACCATAACGATTATGTCTTTATTTACAGATTTAACAACGTCTATTGCTTCTTTTATATCAGCTATACTAAGAGATTTTCTCCAAGAGTAACCTTTAGATCTTTGTATCATTACTAATTTAGTTCTCTCGTTTATTTTTTTCTTAACGCCTTCTAAGTCTATATCTCCATTTTCTAAGAAATCTACTTCATCATAAGTAACTCCGTATTCTTTTAATGAACCTTTTTCTTCTCTTATACCTATAACACCTTGTAGCGTGTCATATGGAGTTGAAGTTATTGATAAAATCTCATCTCCAGGTCTAACAAGCCCTTGCACACATAAGCTAAGTGCGTGTGTTCCGTTTACTATTATAGGTCTAACAAGTGCATCTTCAGCCCCAAATACATTTGCATATATTTCTTCAACTTTTTCTCTACCTATATCATTGTATCCGTATCCTGTTGTCCAGTTGAAGTGGTTGTCTGATAAGTTAGCTTCTTGCATAGCTTTTAAAACTTTATATTGATTAAATTCTCTTATTTCTTTTATCTCATCAAATTGTTCTTTTATATCTTCCATTACTTCTTCAGATAATTTAAATACTTCATCATCTAATTGGTAAAATTGTTTTAATAAATCGCTAGTTTCCTTTAACATGTCTTTCTCCTAATTTGTATTATTTTATTTATATAAGTATAATCATATTTATTTTAATAATTTAAATTTATATTTTCATCTATAATTATCCAACATTTAAGATTTTAACATACACAAATTTTTTCTTCAAGACAGAAAAAAGGTACTTATGTGGGGCAACAATTAATTATTAACTCACATAAGTACCTTTTCTTCTAAAAAGAATTTTAATTTTTAATATAAAATAATCTTTTGTATGTAGTATTATCTGTTGTTTTGTTGTTGATTTTGTAGGTTTATATATTTACCTGGAACTATAGTTGAAACAGCATGTTTGTATATCATGTTTTGTTGTCTGTTTTCACCTTCAAGTAATATTATATAACTGTCAAATCCTTTTACATTTCCTTTTACTTGTACCCCATTCATTAAGAATATTGTCACTGGTATTCTTTCTTTTCTAGCATTATTTAAAAATAAATCTTGTAAGTTTAAAACTGTATTTTTCATTTTTAATGCCCTCCCTGATAAGTTAATTTTTATATTAAGGAAATTCATATCTTAATAGTGTATAAAATAGACTCCCCGAAAAGTATAGTACTTATTTTCTTAAGTACTTTATATATAGGAGATTATAATTTAAATATAATCTCCTATATGTAATTAAGGATAATACTATATATTATTATTTTATACAATTTATAGTAATTTTTCAATATGATTAATTATATCTTCTTCCAATTTTTCTTTATTTTGGTATTCATCTAAGTCAAACCACTTTGCATCTTGATATCTTTTAAACCAAGTTATCTGGCGCTTAGCATATCTTCTAGAGTCTCTTTTTATTATTTCTACTACTTCGTCATAAGTGTACTCGCCATCTAGATATTTTATCATTTCTTTATAGCCTATTCCCTGCATTGATATCATATCTTTTGTATATCCCATTTCAAGTAGTTTTTTAACTTCGTCTAATAGACCATTTTCAAGCATTATATCTACTCTTTTGTTTATTCTTTGATATAATACTTCTCTGTCTCTATTTAAAACTATTATTATAGGTTTGTATTTTTCGTTGTATCTCAAGTCTTTTGAGAAATCGTTCATTTTGTTTCCACTTAGGCATACTTCTATAGCTCTTATAACTCTCTTTGTGTTGTTTTTGTGGATTCTATTTGCAGCATCTTCATCTAGACTTCTTAGTTTTTCGTGCATATAGTCTATGCCGTTTTCTTCTAATTCTTTTTCTAGCTTTTCTCTTATTTCGTTATTTGCATCTGATTTTGCAAAGTCCATATTGTATATAAGTGAGTTTAGGTATAATCCAGTTCCTCCAGTTACAAGTACTCTTTTTCCTCTTTCGTGTATATCGTTTATATATTTTTCACTTCTAGTTTGAAATTCTGATACAGAAAAAGGTACATCTGGAGTAACTTCGTCTATCATGTGGTGGACTACATTGTCCATTTCTTCTTTTGTTATTTTGGCACTACCTATATCCATATATTTATATATCTGCATTGAATCTGCTGATATTATCTCTGCATTTAATGATTTTGAAAGCTTAATCGATAAATCAGTTTTACCGACTGCTGTCGGCCCTGTAAGTATTATAAGCGGTATTTTGTTCATTATATATCTTCCTCAATTCTAATTTGTATTACATAATTCTCTTAAACATCTTTTCTATTTCTTTTTTAGATATTTCGACCATTGATGGTCTCCCATGTGGACAAGTATATGGATTTTCACACTTTTCCATTTTTGAAAGTAGTGAATGTATTTCGTCAAAATGGATTTTGTCGTTTGCCTTTATAGCTGCTCTACAAGACATAGATGCTATTTTGTCCATTTTTAAGTCGTAGCTACTTTCTAAATCCCCTATGTTGTCGATTATTTGGAATATAAATTTTTCTGATTGAGCAGTTCCAAAAATATTAGGCACTCCTCTGACCATAATATGATTATCTCCAAATATCTCTATTTCAAAACCAAATTTCATAAATAAATTTAGATTTTTTTCTACATCTAACATATCTACACTAGACAGTTCAATGACTATAGGGTCCAGTAACATCTGCATGTCTATGCTTTGGCTTTTAAACTTTGTCATATACTCTTCGTACAGTACTTTTTCGTGTGCGGCATGTTGATCTAATAAATACATAGATGTCCCCTTTTCAAGGACGATATAAGTATTTAAAATTGTGCCGATTACCTTAAAGTCGCTCGCTCTAAATTTGCTGTCTTGTGAATTATTTATTATCTTATCTAGTGTGTCGTCTTGTGTTTCTAAAAAACTTCCCTGAGTGGAAATCTCGTCTAATTTAGAATCCAACTCGCTATTTCTACTTGTTTTTATATCGCTATAACCCATATTGCTATAATAATCAGACTGCTCTTTTTCTTGATATGAGTTATAATTATCCATTTGAGTATATGAAACTTCATCAAACTTATTATTTTGAGCTTTCTCATAATCTTCATTTTCATCTTTAGTTTCATTTTCTTCTAATGCCTCTTTAAAAGATTTAAATGAAGATAAGTCTTCTCTTTCATCTATGTTGTACTCTTTAGGTTCTTCTTTTAAGCTTAGAGTATCTTGCTCTTTAGATTCTGTTTTATACTCAAAATCTATTTTATTTTGGTTTATATTTTGATTTGAAGAAGTCTCTACTTTTTCTTCTAAATTATTTTCTCCAAGGTGATTTAATTTATTTTGTACGTAGTTTTCATTATTATTAGTATAAGACTTGTATTTTCCTATCAAACTTATATTTAGAAGTTTGTTTTTTATTAAATCTCTTATCCTTATATATACGTCTTTTTCGTCTTGGAATTTTACTTCTAGCTTAGTCGGATGTATATTTACGTCTATTTCACCTGGGTTTATCGTTATATTTAAAAAGCACACTCCGAATTTATTTATGGGAATTATACTTTTATAACTTTCATTTATAGCATCTAATATAATTTTACTTCTAACATATCTTTTATTTATATAGATATGTTGAAGGTTTTTGTTAGATCTATAGATGTTGTTGTTTCCTATATATCCGTATATTTTTATCTTCTCATCTTCATAATCTACTTCGATTAAGTTATCTGTTATTTCTTTTCCATAAATACTTCTTATTACGTTTATAAGTTTATTGTCGCCAGGTGTATTTAACATAAGCTTTTTGTTGTTTATGTATTTTATTCTAACTCCTGGATTTCCTATAGCAAGTTTATTTATTAAATCACTTATATTTATAGTTTCAGCATGAGTCGATTTTAAAAATTTTGCCCTTACTGGAGTATTAAAAAACAAGTCTTTTATAGTTATTGTTGTACCGTCTTTTGTCCCTATAGGCTCTTTTTTTATTATTTTAGACCCGCTAAGCTCTATCTTCGTACCTATAACTTCTTCTTTTGTCTTTGTAATCATTTCGATATTTGAGACAGCAGAAATTGAGGCAAGTGCCTCCCCCCTAAATCCAAACGAATAAAGGTCGTATAAGTCGTCTATTTCTTTTATTTTGCTTGTAGCATGTCTTAAAAAGCATTTTTCAACTTCACTAGATAATATTCCAGATCCGTTGTCGCTTATTTTGATGCACTTTTTTCCGCCGTCAGTAATATCTACTACGACTTGAGTAGCACCTGAATCTATTGCATTTTCTAAAAGTTCTTTTACTACAGAAGAAGGTCTTTCAACGACCTCTCCTGCAGCTATTTTATTTATTGTTAAATCATCTAAAATATTTATATACTTACCCATCTAATCCCTCCAAGAGGTTATTTTGGCTTAAGTTAAAATAACCGATTATCTATTTTCTTTTGCTTTTTTTTGTAAATTATATAATGTATTTACGCAGTCTATTAAATTCATATTTAATATATCTAAATTTAAAAGCTCGTCTAATACTTCGTTATTTGGAGTTATATTTCCAAACGATATTTGTGAATCTTCTTCTTTTAATTTAGTATAATTTGCATTTAATTTATTATAATCTTTTTTCATTTTTTTATGTTCTTTTAATAAAGTTTCATGCTCTAATTTTAAAGATTCGTATTCATTTTTTATATTGTCTTGCTCTATTTTATTTAGCTCATTTTCAAAGCTAAATTCATCTGTAACTTGAGTCTGTGATTTATCGTCTTCTCTTACTACATCAATATCTTTAAGTTGTAAATCTGCTGTAACTAAAGCTTCTTTATTTGCTTTATCAAGCATTAACTTCATTTTTTCTTTATCGAGACTTCCAGTTAAAACTTCACCGTTAAATATGTGGTTTTTCTCTAAATCGCTTAGAATTTCTGATGAACGCTCTATAACTTTGTCAGGCAGTTTTGCAAGTTTTGCAACGTATATACCGTAACTTTTGTCTGCTGGTTGTTCTACTATTTTTCTAAGGAAGATTATATTTTCTCCGTCGTCTTTTACTGAAATAGAGTAGTTTTTAACTTCTCTAAACTCGTTTTCTAAATCTGTAAGCTCGTGGTAGTGAGTTGCAAATAAAGTCTTACATTTTATATTACTTTGGATATATTCAACTATTGCCCAAGCTAAACTTATACCGTCGTAAGTTGATGTACCCCTACCGATTTCATCAAGTATTACAAAACTCTTTGATGTAGCATTTTTAAGTATTTGTGAAACTTCGTTCATCTCTACCATAAATGTAGATTGACCAGAAGATAAGTCGTCACTTGCCCCAACTCTTGTAAATATTCTGTCGCATATTGGAATATCTGCAAAATCTGCCGGAACAAAACTTCCCATATGAGCCATTAAAACTATTATCGCACTTTGTCTCATATAAGTCGACTTACCTGCCATATTCGGCCCTGTAATTATATTTATAATATTTTCGTCGTCTGATAAATAAGTGTCGTTTGGCACGAAGTTTTCTTCACCTACTATATTTTCGACAACTGGGTGACGTCCGTTTTTAATATCTAATTTGTTGTTGTCGTTTATATTAGGTTTTACATAGTTGTTTAAATCTGCAACAGTTGCAAATGAAGTAAATACGTCTATATTTGCTATTATCTTAGCTACGTTTTGGATTCTATCTATATTGTCGTAGATGTATTTTCTAACTTGTACAAATAATTCGTATTCAAGCACACCTATTTTTTCTTTTGCGTGAAGTATTTTATCTTCTATTATTTTTAATTCTTCTGTTATATATCTTTCGGCGTTACTTAATGTCTGCTTTCTTATATAGCTATTGTCTATATTTGCAGTTGCTAAGTTTGCCTTTGTTATTTCAATATAATATCCGAACACTTTATTAAATCCTATTTTTAAAGATTTAACTCCTGTTTTTTCTTTTTCGCGATTTTCGATTTCCTTAATCATAAAGGCGCCGTTTGTAGAAACTTCTCTAAGCTCACTTAATTCTTCATTGTAGCTTGATTTAATTATATTTCCGTCTTTTATAGTTATGCTAGGCTCCTCAAGTATAGCTTTATTTATTAAGTCGTAAATATCGTCTAAAGTCTCCATTTTGTTTGCGTAGTTTTTAAGTATTTCTGCATCAGATTCTTCTATTCTACGCTTTAGCTCTGGAAGTTTTTCAATAGAGTTTTTTAAATTAATAAGCTCTTTTGGAGTAACTTTTTCAAACGCGATTTTACCGCAGATACGCTCTATATCGTACACATTTTTTAAAATCTCGATTAAGTCTATTCTAAGTGAGTAATCGTCTTTTATCTCTTCAATTACATCTAATCTAGTTTGAATTCTTTGTTTGTCTACTAATGGCTCCTCAACGTATTTTCTAAGCATTCTTCCACCCATTGCAGTCGAAGTTTTATCTAGTACGTGAAGTAGTGAGCCTTTCTTTTTCTTTGTTCTAATAGTCTCTGTAAGCTCTAAATTTGAACGAGTAAACATATCAAGCACCATATAATTTGATGAGTTGTATATGTTTATATTGTTTATATTTGAAGTTACTTGTTTTTGAGTGTTGTATATATAATTTAAAAGGACACATAAACTTCTATTTATAAGTCCATTTTCATCGAATTTTAAGTTTCTTAAATACTCATCGCTGAAATATTGTTTTAATATATCTTCGTTTAAATACGCTTCGTCGAAATTAGTATTTAAATATATATTAGATAAAGACGCTATAGCTTCTAGATTTTTTATATAATCTAAGTCGTTTATTATTATTTCTGATGGAGAAACTTTCGCAATTTCTTCTATTAACTTGTCTTTTTTTAATATAGTTGCATTAGTTTCACCTGTACTTATATCTACATAAGATAGACCTATATCGTCATTTTGCTTGTATAAAGACATAAGGTAGTTGTTTTTTTTGTTTTCAAGAAGATTCCCTTCAAGAACAGTCCCTGGAGTTACTACTCTTATTACTTCTCTTTTTACGATTCCCTTTGCAGCAGAAGGATCTTCCATCTGCTCGCCTATCGCTACTTTATATCCGCTTTCAACTAATTTTGATATATAAGAGTTTGCAGCATGAAACGGAACTCCACACATAGGAGCTCTCTCTTCAAGCCCACAAGCCTTTCCTGTAAGTGCTATTTCAAGTACTTTTGATGCAATTATCGCATCTTCAAAGAACATCTCATAAAAATCTCCTAATCTAAAGAACAATATACAATCAGGATATTTATCTTTTGTCTCAAAATACTGTTTCATCATAGGAGTTAATTTACTTCTGTCGATTACCATTTTGTTTATTATGCCTAAAATGTTTATTTTTAGGCTACTCCTTTCTTTTTTGTTAATATATTAAACTCTCTTAAGTTGTAATTTTTATTTTATATTCTAATTAAAAATCATTTATATCTTTTCTAAATTAATTATTATACATTAGAAATCTAATTTAAAGAACTTTTTTCTAGATAACCATTATAACATATTTTTTTTATTTTTTTGTAGGAGTCTATATTTCAAAATTATAAATTTATTTTTAAAATAGGATTAAATTCGTGAAAGATATCTTACAAG
>NZ_JADPET010000114.1 GCF_015667935.1 Clostridium sp. 1001270J_160509_D11
TCTTGGATATAAAACACCTGCAGAGGTCTTCGCTGCAACATAAACATAAAATGTTGCACTTATATTGACAATCTATCATATA
Organism: Clostridium sp. 1001270J_160509_D11; assembly: GCF_015667935.1. GTDB lineage: Bacteria > Bacillota > Clostridia > Peptostreptococcales > Peptostreptococcaceae > Intestinibacter. The sequence goes on from NZ_JADPET010000114.1 coordinate 83, forward strand.
AAAAATTAAATTTCGAGTAAATGAATTAACTAAATAGAAAATCACTTACTTAAAAAGTAAAAAGAAATTATAGACTCCAAGACATAATAAAAGCAAATTTCTAATAAATTTTATGGACAAGAAATTATTCTAAAGCGTGAATAAAAAATATACTCTTTAAATAATATGTAATATAGGATTGTACTAATAAGGAGGAACCCAATATGGTGTTGATGGTAGTTAGTAAAAAGAAATTAAAAAAGATATTAATTTTTATATTGATATTGGCATTTATAATAGGTGGCATAGCGTACATATTAAAAAATAGAACACAAGATACTATGAATTTGTTGGATTTGGCCCAAAATAATCAGCCTTATACTATGGGTACGCTTAAAAACAGTGGTCACGTTGCAATTACTTGCAACGTAGACTTAGGCTGGGAAGATGAATATATAGAAAAGATTTTAGAAGTATTAGATAAAGAAAATGTTAAAATAACTTTTGCAGTAACAGGTAAATGGGCACAAAAAAACGAAGATATGATACTCAAAATGCAAAAAAAAGGCCATGAAATTTCAAATCATGGATACCAGCATATAAACTATGATACATTATCTTATGATGAAAATTTTAATGAAATAAAAAAAGCACAAGATATTATTGACGATGTATCAAATACTAAGAGTAAATTCTTTCAAGCACCGTCTGGAGCGTTTTGTGACAATACGGTAAAAGCAGCTAATGATTTAGGATATATATGCTATAAATGGGATGTCGATACTATAGATTGGATGGACAAGGATAACCCAGATAAAATAATAGAACGAATTAAAAAGAAAGACATAAAAGATGGAAGTATAGTTTTGATGCATCCTACAAAGGCTACAACAATGTGTTTAGATGATATTATATCAATTATAAGAATAAAGGGGTATATCCCTGGCAAATTAAGTGATGTATTTGAGTAGAATAATTTTCACTTGTATAAATTAAACGTGTACACTATAATAAATACATATATAATTTTCAATATTTAAACAATTGGAGGACAGTATGTATAAATGTCAGACATTAAAAAACGGACTTACTATAATTGGGGAAGAAATACCTTACTTAAAGTCAATTTCATTAGGTGTTTGGGTAAAAGCTGGTTCTATCATGGAGACAAAAGAAAATAGTGGAGTATCTCATTTTATAGAGCATATGCTATTTAAGGGAACTACAAATAGAACTTCAAAAGAATTAGCGAGAGAGATAGATAATTTAGGTGGAGTAATAAATGCTTTTACAAGTAAAGAATGTACTTGTTTTTATGTTAAATTACTAGATGAGCATATAAATATAGGAATAGATGTACTTAGCGATATGATACTTAATTCTCGCTTTGATGAACGAGATATTAAAAAAGAAAAATCAGTAATATTAGAAGAATTAAAGATGTATGAAGATTCTCCTGATGACTTGGTATATGATTTATTACTTGAAAATATTTATAAAGACCATAGTCTTGGTATGAATATTTTAGGTGATAGACAGTCTTTAAAAAACTTAAAAAGAGAAAGTATTTTAGATTACTACAATGAATATTATGTGCCAAACAATTCTATAATATCTATTTGTGGTAATTTTAAATTTGAGGAAATAGTTAAACAAATAGAAGAAAAATTCAAAACTTGGCAACCAAAATCAGTAGATACAAGCACTACAAAGCCAAACTTTAATCCTTGTATTGTTAAAAAGAACAAGGATATAGAACAAGTAAACTTAGCAATTAATTTAGATGCTATACCTATGACAAATAATAGGGAAGTTTATGCTTTATCTGTTGTAAATAATGTATTTGGAGGAAGCATAAGCTCTAGATTATTCCAAAAGATAAGAGAAGAAAAAGGCTTAGCTTATTCTATATATTCATCACAAACTTTATATGAAGATTGCGGTGAGTTAGGGATATTTGCTAGTACTAGTACTGAAAATATACAAGAAGTGTATAAATCTATATTAGAAGAAATAGAACTAATTAGAAATGAATATATTTCGCCACAAGAAATACATGAAAGTAAAGAACAACTAAAGGGAAGCTATATGTTAGATCTTGAAAGTACTAGTAGCAGAATGATGTCAAATGGGAAAAATCTGCTTATGAGAAATAAAGTAGATGACGAACAAGATATTATAGATTATATTAACGCAGTAGAATACGACGATGTAGTTAAAATAATCAAAAAAGTATTTAATACAGAAAATATGGGTGTTTGCATAGTAGGTAAAGATGTAGAAAACATAAATTTATAAATCTTGACAATATTAAATTTGAAATGAATAATTTCTTATATTGGAGGGATATTTATGTATTTATCTGAAATAGCAGGTAAAGAAATTGTAAATTTAATCACAGGAGAGAGATTAGGGGTAGTCGGCGAATGTGATATTATAATAGATGAGGCTACAGGAAATATACTAGCCTTATCTATACCTAGAGAAAGAGGGTTTTTAGGTCTTAGAAAAGACAAAGAAGTATTGGAAGTTCCGTGGAGAAATGTAAGAAAAATTGGAAATGATATGATAATAATAGAATATGAAGGAATATATTAGGAGGATATTATGGAGGTTTTAGTACAAAAGTTTGGTGGTACATCAGTAGCATCATACGAAAAGATGAAAGAAGTATGTAAAATAATAGAAGCACATAAAGAAAAATATAAAAATATAGCAGTTGTTGTTTCAGCTATGGGGAGAAAAGGGGCTCCATATGCTACAGATACACTTATAAGCATGTGTACTAATATAAATGATAGACCTACAAAAAGAGAGCTTGATATGATAATGTCATGTGGAGAAATTATATCAGGTACAATACTTGCAACTATGCTAGATTCAATGGGAATACCAGCTACATTTTTAACTGGGACTCAAGCAGGTATAATAACTACAAAAGCATTTTCAAATGCTAAAATAAAAAAAATAAATCCTAAAAAAATTCAAAGAGAATTAGCTGATGGAAAAGTTGTAATTATAGCAGGATTCCAAGGAGGAACTGAAGATGGTGAAATAACTACACTAGGCAGAGGCGGTTCTGATACATCAGCAGTTGCTATAGGAAAGGCATTAGGCAGTGATTTAGTACAAATTTATACAGATGTAGATGGTATAATGACGGCAGATCCAAGAATTGAGCCAGATGCTAAAGTATTAAAATATGTAGATTATGATGAAGTATTTCAAATGGCAGAAAAGGGAGCAAAAGTTATACATCCAAGAGCAGTAGAACTTGCTAAAAATGCAGATATAATACTGCAAATAAAAAACACTTATAATCCAAATTATGAGGGGACAAAAATAGGTCCAGCAAATGTGCTAAAAGATGTATATGAAGACAGCTCAAAAGTTAAATTTATGAGTGCTGTTGCTCATAAAGATAAGATAGCACAAGTTAAAGTTATAGCTACAGAAGATATATTTTCTAGAATATTAAATGAAATGGAAGATAGACATATAAATATGGATATGATAAATTTCTTTACTGAAAAGAAAGCTTTTGCACTTGATGTAAGCAATCTTGAAGAAGTTGAAAATATATTAAAACAATACGATGTAGAATATGAAATAAAACCTGACTGTGCTAAAGTAACATTAATAGGAAATAAAGTGACCGAGACACCAGGGGTTATAGCAAAAATAATGAGAGCTTTAAATGCTGAAAATGTAACATTACTCCAATCTTCAGATTCATACAACTCATTGTCTTGTCTTGTAGATGAAAAAGATATGGTGACAACAGTGCATGTTATACACAATGCATTTTCTGTTTAATAAAATACATAATGATATATCGATAATAGGCTTACCTTATATTAGGTAAGCTTATTTTTATTCTAATAAATATACAAAGTTGTTGGCGCCATGAGCGAAGCGAATTTTAAGCAACATGCGAAGTTGTTGGCGTCATGAACGGAGTGAATTTTCTATAATAAAATATTCTATTTTGGGCAAAATATTTCTGTATAATAGTTGACAAATTGCTATATAAACTTAATTTTTTATAATAACTTTTGTCTAATATATTTATAAAATATAAGGGGTGAAAATATGCCAAAAAACGAAAATACTCAAAATCCGTACATAAATTTATGCGATTGGAATTTTTCAGATGCAAATGATATTAATTTATGTAACTTAGGTGTTGATGACGACCAAGACAACAATCTAGATAACCTAGAAGGAAAGGTACAAAATCCAAATACTATAGATAATCCAAAAGAAAACCCAGATCAAAAGCCAAAAGAAGGCCACGGAAATTTAATAGGTAGCTCTAATAAAAATATTACAGAATACGATTTGAAAAGTGAAGCTAAAATACCACAAAATAACGATAATGATGATGAAGACGAAGAAGACAATAAACAAAAACAAGTTGTCCAAAATATAAAAGAACTTGGGACAACACAAGTACCGACAAAAGAAAATAAAGAAATTCAATGCATTACGATTATCGGTGAAATAGAAGGCCACTTTATGGGGAATCCTCAAAAGAAAGCGACTAAATATGAACATATCATACCAATGCTTTACTCAATAGAAGAAGACCCAGAAATAAAAGGGATATTAGTAATACTAAATACTGTTGGAGGAGATGTTGAAGCTGGTCTTGCTATGGCTGAGCTTTTACACAGCATATCTAAAAAAGTAGTAACACTAGTACTAGGTGGAAGTCACTCAATTGGAGTTCCGCTTGCAACAGCGGGTGATTATTCATTTATCGCACCTAGTGCAACTATGATAGTCCATCCAGTAAGAACAAATGGACTAGTAATAGGAGTAAATGAAACATTTGAGTATTTCAAAAAAATGCAGGAAAGAATAAACGAATTTATAATTAGAACATCAGACATATCAAAAGAAGAGTTGACTAAGCTTATGTATACAAAAGATGAACTTGTAAGTGATGTGGGTAGTGTTCTAATAGGTAAAGAAGCAGTAGACTGTGGACTTATAGATGAAGTCGGAGGTCTTAAAGAATCTCTTACAAAACTTAAAGAATTAATAAAGGAAAATAACAATTAAACAAACAAATTGAATCTCCTGTGTTTAAATACTATAATTTATGATATAATATTAAAATACAAATAAAGTGTTAGTGTTTATGCATTAACACTTTTTGCTGTGAATATAGAATTTTTACAGTATTAATATCCTTAAAATAAGAGGTGAGATTGGTGGCAAAGAAGAAGCAGGGTAAATTTTCGAAAAAGAAAACAACAAATATTAATATTGGATCAGAGTATAGTAATTTAATAACAATATTTATAGGTATCTTTTTATTATACAGTTTAAACTCAAGCTCTATGGGGCTTATAGGAAGTATAACTCAAGAAGTATTTAAAGGATTGTTTGGTGCTTTGGCGATGTTAATACCTATACTTATTATTTTAACAGGGATTTTAGGATTCTTTGACAATAATGAATATATATTCAGGCTGAGAAAAAGTAAGGTATACTACATAGCAATAATATTTATATTTATTTTTTATGGTCTTTTTAATTCAAATCTTATACCGGTTGATAATCCACTAAGACCAGAGATGATAAGTTCAATTATGAGAGTTGGTGTTGAAGATGGAGGAATTGGTCTTATAACATCTATAATTGCCTACTTTATCAAAGAGATATTTGGAATTACTGGTGGCTGGTTAATAAGTTTATTTGCATTATTTTTAAGCATTATATTTGTATTTAATATATCAATTAAAGACATTATATTGAGTGTAAAAAATAAATCAACTGTTGCTAAAGATGAAAATTTAACTTTCAAAGATATGCTTAATAATTTAAAAAATTCAGCATTAGATATGATAACAGATGAAGTCGACGATACTACAATAGTTGATGAAAAGACAGGATTCTTTAAAAAGTTAGCAAATAAGAAAAATCACAAAGATGACCAAAATGAAGATAATCTATCAGAAAATGAAAACACAGTTTCTCAAGATTATGATGACGAAAGAACAGTAAAAATAGTAGGATTTAATCAAGCAGAAGACGACGTACTAGAAATATTAGAAGGAACACAGACTATGGAGCCTGTGGATAGTGGTTTAAAAGAATTAAATGACCTTATGAAAAGAGAGTCTAATAAAGAATATGATTTAGAAAGTACTAATAATTACGATAAATCTGTATTTGATAAAAAATCTACTTCAAATAAGACAAGTGATTTAGAACAACTTCATTTTAATTTACAGACAGATTCTAAAAAAGGAGATGTTTCAAATATAACATCTAAATATAAAAAACCTTCAATAAAATGTCTTAAAAATTATAATATAGGAAAAAATGGATATAAAGAGCAAAATAAAAGTGCAGCAGTAAAAGAAACGCTTAAAAACTTTAATATCGAGATAGATAGTTGTCTTGCTACTTTTGGACCTACTATAACTAGATATGAGGTCTCTCCAAAACCAGGAACAAAAGTAAGTAAAATCGTAAATCTATCTGATGACTTAGCTCTTAGCTTAGCTGCTAGAAGCATAAGAATAGAAGCTCCAGTTCCAGGAAAATCTGTAATAGGAATAGAAGTTCCAAACGACAAGCCTCAAGTAGTAGGACTTAAAGAAGTTATAACTAGTGAAGAATTTTTAAATAATCCATCTAGCTTGGCTGTAGGGCTTGGTAAAGAAATAAGTGGAAAACCGCTTATAGCAGATTTAGCAAAAATGCCTCACTTACTAGTGGCAGGGGCGACAGGCTCTGGTAAGAGTGTTTGCATAAATACAATAATAACATCTCTACTATATAAATCATCACCAGAAGAAGTAAAACTTCTTTTAATAGATCCAAAAGTAGTAGAGCTTGCACATTATAATGGAATACCTCATTTATTGTCACCAGTAGTTACAGACCCTAAAAAAGCATCAAATGCTTTAAACTGGGCAGTTAATGAAATGAACAAAAGATATCAATTATTCGCAGAAAATGGAGTAAAAGATATCACAGGTTATAACAAAAAATGTGAAGATAAAATGTACAAAATAGTTATAATCATAGACGAGTTAGCCGACTTAATGATGGCTTGTGGTAACGAAGTCGAAGATTATATATGTAGACTTGCACAGATGGCAAGAGCGGCTGGTATGCATTTAATTATAGCTACACAAAGACCTTCTGTAGATGTAATCACAGGTATAATAAAAGCAAATATACCTTCAAGAATAGCATTTGCAGTTTCTTCACAAACAGACTCTAGAACAATTCTAGATATGGGTGGAGCAGAAAAATTACTTGGAAAAGGTGATATGCTTTATTATCCTTTAGGTGCAGCAAAACCAGTTAGAATACAAGGGGCGTTTATATCTGAGGAAGAATCAGAAAAAGTAATAGACGAAATAAAATCTCAAGAACAAGAGGAAGTAAAATACGAAGAAGAAATAATAGAGACAATATCTAGACCTGTTGCTGTAAAAGACAACGATGTAGATGAGTTTTTAGAAGAAGCTATAGATTTTGTAGTTTCAAACAACCAAGGTTCGGCATCAATGCTTCAAAGAAAATTCAAAATAGGATTTAATAGAGCGGCAAGACTTATAGATTCTATGGAAGAAAGAGGTATAGTTGGACCGAGTGAAGGAAGTAAACCTCGTAAAGTTTTAATAACAAAAGAGGAATTAGAAAATTTAAAAAGAGAAAGTTAAATAAGGAGCAAGTAATTTATGTTAAAAATAGCATTAGAATCTCTAGGATGTTCGAAAAACCTAGTGGATGCAGAAATAATGATGGGTATATTAAATGAGAAAGGATATAAGCTAACAGGTAGTTTTGAAGATGCGGATGTAATACTAGTAAACACTTGTGGTTTTATAGAATCAGCTAAACAAGAATCAATCCAAACTATACTTGAATTTGCACAACTTAAAGAAACAGGAAATCTAAAATTATTAATAGTTACAGGATGCCTAGCTCAAAGATATGCAGACGAATTAAAAGAAGAAATACCAGAAATAGATGCTATAGTAGGTACAGGTAGTTATCAAAATATAGATGAAATATTAGCAGAACTTAGCGAAAAACATCAAATAGTAAGTTTAAATAATATAGAATTTGCATATGATGAAAACTTACCAAGATATGTATCAACTCCAAGTCATATGGCTTACTTAAAAATAGGTGAAGGATGTGACAATAAATGTACTTACTGTATAATACCTAAATTAAGAGGAAAATACAGAAGTAGAAAGATGGAAGATGTAATAGCAGAAGCTAAAAAACTTGCAGAAAATGGAGTTAAAGAATTAGTAGTAATAGCACAAGATACTACTAAATACGGATTAGATTTATACGGAGAAGAAAGATTAGCAGATCTTTTAGAAGAATTAGCTCAAATAGACGGATTAAAATGGATCAGAGTTATGTATTCTTATCCAGAATCAATAACAGAAGACTTAGTAAAAGTAATCAAAAAATACGATAATATATGTAACTACTTTGATATGCCTATACAACATGCAAGCAACAGAGTATTAAAATTAATGAACAGAAAAACAACTAAAGAAGATATATTATCTAAAATAAATATGATAAGAAGTCATATACCAGATGCTACTTTAAGAACTAGTATAATAGTAGGTTTCCCTGGTGAAACAGAACAAGACTTTGATGAGCTTTCAGAATTTATACAAGAAGCTCAATTTGATAAATTAGGAGTATTCACTTACTCAAGAGAAGAAGATACTCCAGCTGATAAACTTCCAAATCATCATGATGAAGAGACAAAAGTTGAAAGACAAGAAAGATTAATGATGATTCAACAAGGAATATCAGAAGAAAAGAATAATAATAAAGTAGGGAACAAATATGAAGTATTAGTTGAAGAACAAATAGAAGACAACGTGTATGTAGGTAGAACTATATACGATGCAGAAGAAATAGATGCAGTAGTATATGTTAAATCTATAAGAAATCTTCAAGTAGGGGAATTTGTAAATGTAATCATAACTGATGCTTTAGAGTATGATCTAATGGGGGTAATAGAAGATGAATTTACCAAATAAGCTGACATTGCTTAGAATATGCCTTATACCAGTATTTGTGATAGTTATGTTATCACAAATGAATAATTTCTTTTTAATATCATGCATAATATTTATATTAGCATCTATAACTGACTTCTTAGATGGAAGAATAGCTAGAAAACACAATCTAGTTACTGATTTTGGGAAGTTTATGGATCCATTAGCAGACAAATTATTAGTTTTATCTGCGTTAATATGCATGATAGAATATAATTTAGTTGCTGGTTGGATGGTAATAATAATTGTTGCAAGAGAACTTACGGTAAGTATTTTAAGAGCAATTGCTGCTGATAATGGAAAAGTAATAGCTGCAAGTGGTGGAGGAAAAATTAAAACTACAAGCCAAATGATAGCTATAATACTATTATTAATAGGAGCTAATTACTCAAATGAAACTATAGTATTTATTGGAACAATAGCTATGTATATTGCTACAATATTTACACTTTATTCAGGAATAGACTACTTATACAAAAATAAAGAGTTATTTATGAATAGCAAATAAAAGTAATTTAAAGAGTTGTTTACTGTGTATTATTAATATACAAAGTAACAACTCTTTTTTTAATTCTAAGGAAATTATAATCATTTACAAATTGTGAATAAGTATAATTTCTGTATATGTGTTTTAAAAAAATCTATATTTTTAG
>NZ_JADPET010000115.1 GCF_015667935.1 Clostridium sp. 1001270J_160509_D11
GGACGAGTTTTTGTAAGTCTATACGGCACTACACAATATCCATATGCCTGATATATTTGAATTATAGTGTCTATTTAGCTTATTTTTTAATACAGTTTAGCAAGTAAAATTCTTTTTATTTTATTTATTACATTTATATTTTCTTCTTTTGTTATTCTAATTTTAATTTTATATGCAAATTCAGAATACAACATACTCTCTATAAAGTATTCAACTATACCTCTATCTTTATATGGTATATTTATTAATTCATTTCCTAAAATTCTAGCATCTAAATTCATTATTTCATCTTCAAAGTTAAGTCTATCTTTTTTAGATAAATAATCTTTTTCTGGCTTAAATACATCACAGTATTTTATAGAGAAGTTTAAAACCTCATCACTTATATCTACACCATATATTTTATTCATACTATCTTTATAGTCCATATTTTGTTCTATTACTCTGCTTAAATTAGCATTATATTCTTCCTTTTTCCAATGACCAAATAATCTACAGTTAAGCGGTCTAACTTCATATATTAAACATCTATTATTTTCATCTCTAAATGGACATGAATTTTTCTTCATCAATTCCATAAAATAATAATCGACTATTCTCTCAATAGATGCCTCTCTAAGCTCATCTTTATCAGCTAAATATCTATATATATTTAAAAACTCTATTAAATTAATACCAACAGACTCCATACAGCAATTTCCACAACCACTGCACTCTCCTTTTGGCAATGTAGAGTATATTTCATTTAATTTTTCAAAATAACCATTTTTCTCACAAAACGCAATACTTTCTAGTATTTGTTGTCTTTTTATACTAGCCATAATTTTCTCCTCTTGTTATAATTATTTAGTTAATACAAAAACTTATTATAACATATTTTTGAATATAAATTAGGAGGTATATATATGAACAGATATACTAAAATTATTAATATGATGGAAAGTTATTTTACTAAGGATTTTGAAAAAACTAAAAAAGGATTTACTAAAGTAAGAGAAGTAAAAGAAGAGACAGTAAGAAAAGCATTCTTAAAAGGAAACTGCGAAGTTTTAGTAATACTTGAAGATTCTGATAGAGAAATATTAATAGATGATTTTTCTCCTGATGAAGATATAAAAAAATACTTAGGAGCATCTTTTATAAATCCAAAAAGATAGTATCCTAATATCACACAATAATCATTTTATAATACAAAATAAACACAATGCAAAAGAGCTGATTTCAATAATCTTATTGATATCAGCTCTTTTAACTTTGATATTATGAAAAACTATATTTATATTTTCGTAGATTAAAATACTGTGTCACACAGTCCACAATACGCATCTACTGGACTTACCCCTGTAAATTCAGAACGACCTAACATTTTTTCTACTAGTAGTTTTAATGTGTAGTCTTTGCTGTCATATGTATTTATATAAGTTTGAACTTGAGGCACATCAGCTAGATGGAATGGTGATAATACTGATACAAATATTGTTGGTATTTCATGAACATAAAACGGCATATCTGGTGTTCCTTTTGCCATACTCCACTCTATACGTTGATGAGTATTTGCACCTACATTAGCTACGTTTATTATTAAATCATATTTCCCTGTTAATTCTGCTATTGGACGTTTTTGTGAATAAACATCTAATAACTTCATAAGAATTTCTTCTTTTGGAAGTTTCATTATTTTTTCCATAGCAGATTCATATATCTCAACTTCAAATCCTTCTTGCTCTAATAATTCTTTTATTTCTTCTATTGGAGTTTTCTTTCCTCCACCCATTAAGTCAGCTATACCATTAGCTATACCTTTAACATTTACAAGTAATACTCTTTTATGTTTTTCAGGACTCATTGGGAATATATTTTCTTCATTTTTAACTAATGTTATTGATTTATCAGATATTTCTTTTGCTATTTCTTTATAACTATCTAAACCTATTTTAGCCATAGCTTCTGCTTTTGGTTGAAGTATTTCTGTTTTTGGTTTATTGTGAAGTCCTAAAGCAGCTTTTGTTCCTAATATTCTAGTTAAAGCTTCTTCTAATCTTTCATCAGTTATTATACCTTTTCTGTATCCTTCCATCATCCATTCAAAATCTTCTTCTGGATCATTGAAGAATAAGAACATATCACTTCCTGCTGCTATAGCAGTTGGTAACATTTCACTACGTTTCATTGCTGAAGTCATAGCTACCATGTGAGACGCATCAGTTACAACTAAACCATTGAATCCCATTTTTCCTCTCAATAAATCAGTTAATATATATTTATTTAATGTTGCTGGCATTAATAATTCTTTTTTTGTTGCATTTGGGTTAAAATAACGAACATATTCTGGTAAAGCTATATGTCCTGCCATTATTGATGGAAGTCCTGCGTCAATTAAACCTCCATATACTTTTCCGAATGTTTCATCCCATTCTTCTGGTGAAAGTGTATTTGGAGCAAATGATAAATGTTGATCTCTTTCATCTATACCATCGCCAGGGAAGTGTTTAGCAGCTGGTGCTACTCCATTTTCCATCATACCTCTCATAAATTCTAATGAGAATTCTAAAGTTTTGTCTGCATCTTTTGAGAATCCTCTGTTTGTTGTTATTGGATTTCTCCAGTTTATCATTAAGTCTACTACTGGTGCAAAACTCCAGTTACATCCTATTGCAGCAGATTCTATTGCAGAAATTTTTCCTAGTTTATACGCATACTCTTTATTATCAGCAGCACCTACTTTTATTCCTGCTGCTATATAAGTTCCGTCTAAACATGCACCGTTTCCGCCACCTTCTGTATTTGCAGCTATTAGTAGAGGTATTTTACTATTTTCTTGAAGTATTTTATTTTGATCATATACTTGATTTGACATAGCTGGGTTATAACGAACTCCACCTATATGATAATTATCTAGTACACTTTTTAAATAGTCTTCTTCACGACTAGCTCCCATATTAATAAATAATTGTCCGATTTTCTCTTCTATTGTCATGTTCGCAATAGTATCTTTTACCCATTTTACACCTTGCTCATCAAGGTTATACGGTTTTGCTGTTAAGTTTACCATTATCTTTCCATCCTTCGTACATTTCTAATATATTTCAAGTTTTATTTAAACTCGCCCAAAATCACGACTCGAGCGAGTTTGTTTTTACTATAATTTTTAATTTATTTATTGTGCTTTTTCACGACGAGCTTTTAATTCTACTGTTACTTCGTCTACTACTTTTTTGCTTAGTGGAAATGTAAATAACATTACTAGTAAAACTGTTAAGTATATAAGTCCTGGTATTAATATATTCACATCATATACTCTGTTTATTACTTCTGCAGTTTGTACAGTTGCTGCTGATTGATATCCGATTAAAGCTAATACAAATCCCCCAAGACCTGTAGCTAATGCTTGTCCAACTTTTCTAAAGAATGAGTAGATAGCATATACTGTACCATCATCTCTTTTTCCATTTTTCATTTCTTGATAATCACAAACATCTGTTAAGTAAGCCCAAGAATACATACTATATATTCCGAATCCTATACCATTTACAAACATTAATGCATAATATGTTGTTATGTTTGTAACTCTCATAAAGTAAAGTGCTATTAATGTTATAGTTGCTAATGCTAAACCAACGCATCCAACTTCTTTTTTACCGTATTTTTGTGCTAATTTAGAAGCAAATATTGAACTTCCTGCCATAGCAGCTGTATTTATAAGTGTTGCAAGCATCATTGCTTTTGCATTTCTGAAATAATCTATAAATAAATAACTACGTAATGCAGTTGTTAATGTTGAAGCTACTAATACTAATGTAGTTGATAATATTAAAGAAACTAATGCTTTATTTTGAACTAAACTTTTCATTAATCCAAAGAAACTTTGTTTTGGTGCATTTTCTTGTTTGTTTAATACATCAACTTTTACACGCTCAGTACTTAAGCTATAGCAAAGTAAGTGACATATTAATCCAAGTACTGAGAATACTATACCTACTATTGTAAATCTTTCTGCTATAACTACTTGGTTACCAAGTTTGTCAGTTGCATATAAGAACATTGGTGCTATCATATTTATTGCTAAACCTGCACATAAAGCTCCCATAGTACGGAATGTAGATAATGAAGCTCTATCTTTTGCTTCTGGACTTATTACTGAAGCCATTGAACCATAAGGTATATTGATTCCTGTGTAACAGAAACTTCCCCATACTATATAAGTTACTGCTATATAAATTATTTTTGCTGTCATACTCCAATCTTTTATAAAGTGCATCCACATAAGTGCATTAGATATTGCTATAGGGAAACTCATTCTTAAGATCCATGGACGATATTTCCCTGCTTTTGTTGGTTTTGCTGTATCAACTATTCTACCCATACCTACGTCTGTAAAGGCATCTATGAATTTAGATAACATGAATATAGTCCCTACTACTCCACCATTTATCCCTAAAACTTTTGTACAAAATACTAATAAGAAACTACTTACAAATAAGAATGAAAAGTCATTCCCAAAATCCCCAAATAAATAAGCAATCTTATCTCTTAAACCAAAAGGTCTTTGTTGCTCTACTTCATACTGATTAACTTTTTCTGCTGTGTTATTAGCTATCATTTGTTACAATCTCCTTTTTAATATAAATATTTTATAATTTCTGATATGTGTTATATAATTTAATGATTTCTATCTTAAATAGCTCATTAAATTTATCAACAATGAAACTTAATGAAAATTTTATTGAAAGTATAATGAAAGAAAATCATATTGAGGAGAATCTTCGTGATACGATTTTCACTTATTATAAATCATTACCTGTAATTAATTCTGTTACAGTTATCTCTACATTAAATTCAATATTAAGTGCTTTTATAAAAGATTATAATACTCATATAGCTCATATTAATTTTGATGAGAAAAAAATAAAGAAAATCGACTATGTAAATAGGGATGATTCTGAATTTAATAGTGAATATTATAAAAAGTATAGGGAATATTTATCCCATATTTCAAGTTGTGTTGTTTTAGGTAAATTTTATGAAGCTAAAGAATATTTAAAATTATATATACAGCTTACAGGCTTTTTTAAAGAACAATCAATAGATCAAATAAAACATAATTTATACATGCTAAATTCCAGATTAGAGTCTTCTTTATTAAAAAGCTCTATTCCTGGAAGTCATGTATATCTTCTTTATAAAAAAATTGAGGTTCAAATAAAAAACGAAGTCAGTCTATCTTCTTTAGAAAAACTGCCTTATAAAATTTTAAAAAATTATTGCTTATTGAGTAATAATTTTAATTTACAAAATTATTCACTCACAGTTCGTAATGCAATAGAATATATAAATTTAAATTTAAATATGGAATTATCTTTATCAAGTATTTCAGAAGTATTAGATAAGAATCCTTCGTTTTTATCTAACCAGTTTAAAAGGGAGACTGGGAAAACAATTACAAAGCATATACAAGAAACTAGAATTGAAAAAGCAATAACATTACTAACAACAACAGATTTAAGTATACAAGAAATATCAGAAAGCGTAGGAATAAATGATTTAAGTTGGTTCTCTAAATTATTTAAAAAAATAGTAGGTGTTTCTCCTACACAATATAGAGCAACTAAATTTAGTTAAATAAAATTCACTTCGTTCATATCGTCAACGAATCGGAGATTCCGTTTCTTAAGGCAATAAGTTGGAAATTATAAATTATCTAAAACTTAGATAATTTATAATTTCCTTAGAATTAAAAAAGGATGTATAAAAATTTATACATCCTTTGAATATTCATATTTTATTATTTTACAAAGTGTACTGCTCCAGTTATTCCACTATAGTTACTTGAGAAGTAATTAGTGAATTCACTGATTGATTTAACTATAGTGCTACCTTCTGGTTGTCCAGCGTATGCATAGTTATCAGAGTAATATACTTTTCCGTCTTTTATAGCATGTATGAATAAAACATGTCCTACTGTACTTGTTGATCTATAACTTCTTGGGAAAGTAACTACTACGTTGTATACGTCTTTTCCACCGTTAGCATTTACTAAGTTTGTAAGACAGTTTACACCTGCATATTTCTTTTGAGTGTATCCAGTACGAGTTTTCCCGTTATTTGTTAATTTTGAATACCATTGACTACCATTCCAGTATGTATCTGGTGTTTGATATATATTTAATGCTCTAAGTTGTGAATAAACATATAAAGAACATTGTTGTGAGAAGTTAGTTCTTCCTGTCATAGCTTTAGCTTGAGCGTATGTAGTAGCTATTTGACTTTTTATTTGACTAACTGTTTTAGTAGTCGTTGTTGTATTAGTAGTTCCTGTTGATGTTGAACCACTTGAAGTTGTTCCAGTTGATACATATGTTTTACTTACCCATCCGTATCCACCGTTGTAGTTTATTTTATACCATCCGTTACTTTCTTCATATATAGTAACTGTTTTACCGTTGCTTAATGTTCCTAATATACTGTATGTTGTAGCTGCTCCACTTCTAACGTTTAATGAAGTAGCTGTTATTGTTCCAGTTTTTGAAGCTTGTGTAGTTCCTGTTGAAGTTGATCCTGATGTTGAACTACTTGAGCTTGATGTAATATATTTTCCGCTAACCCATCCGTCATTGCCTTTGTAGTTTATTTTGTGCCATCCATTTTGAGTATCTTTTATTTCAACTGAATTTCCTTTAGTTACTGTTCCTAAAATGTTATGTGATGTTGAAGCTCCACTTCTAACATATAGTGAACTAGCTGTTACTGTTCCGCAACTTGCCGCATCAACTTGAGTTGTTACTCCTAACGCAGCTACTACTGCTCCTACAATTACCGACGTTTTAACAAATTTCTTTAACATAAATTATTTTCCCCCTAAATCCTTTTTTATTCCGAAAATCTTTATTGTAAATACTTTTTATTGTAAATAATTCTTGATTTTAATGTACTTAAAACTCGTTTAAGCAATTTCTATTTTCTGATTGTTTTTCTTTTTTATTCCTTTTAATACAAATATTATATTACATTTTCGTAACTTTTGAAACCTTTTTTTGCAAAAAAGTTACATATTTGTTACTTTTTTAATGCAATTTTTCTAATTTTTTTCTATTAAACCTTAGTAATTGCAATGGCTTTACTATTTTGTAATTTGTAACTTTTTTGTTAAAATTTATTTTTTATTTTTTGTATATAATTCATAAATTTGAACAATAATACTATTGTAATTTAAATATTTAACTCAATCTCCCCCAATTTAATTGAGCTTTCATTCCCCCAAATGAAAGCTCTTATTTTTTATAAAAAGTTACAACTAAACATCTAATTCAAATATGCTTGAAAATTTTTATTCTTATATGCTAATTTAAATATTAATTACTATATTAAGTTGGAGGCAATAATGATTAAAATAGGAAAAATAAATTTAGATTGTGATTTTGAATATAGAACAATTCGAGAAGAAGATGATGATTTAGACCTTTATGTAGACGTAAATTATAGATGTTTAGATATAAATCTTGGTGATGATAATTTCTTTAACTCTAGAATACAATTCCCATTTGTCAGATCTATACTACTTAGAATAAATAAAAACATGGAAACTATTACTGTTCATTTAATGAGAGATATCGATTTATTCTCTGCATTTGCAAACTTTGAATTAGATTTAACCGACCAAGTTCTTTGCATAAAAAATGAATACGAAAAGGTAATAATGTCTAAAATCATAATAGATAAATAACAGATCAAAATAAGGGAGTTTTACCTCCCTCCTTATGCTTATAAATACTCTGTTATCTTTACAATATAATTTAAATTTATATTTATTATATTGTCTATGTTAATATCTTTATTTATTGTATAATAAGTATTGCATTATAACAAATATCATACTTAATTTATACATTATTTTTTTTATATGAACAAATATATGTGCCTATTTGTTATAATAAGTTTATTAATGATATATTTTTGAGGATTAGGTTAATCCTTAGTTAAAATAAGAATATATTCTAATTATTTTTTTAGATAGTTGAAAGGAGTTATTTATATGAGTTTATTAGTTTTTGGACACAAAAATCCAGATACAGATAGTATATGCTCTGCTATTTCATTAGCACACTTAAAAAACCAAATAGGAGTTGAAGCTACTCCTTACGCTTTAGGAGAAGTTAGAAAGGAAGCTCAATATGCTTTAGATTATTTCGGTGTTCAAGCTCCTGAAGTTCTTGAAGACGTAAAAATACAAGTTAAAGATTTAAGTTACGATAGAATAAAATCTTTAAAACCTAGCGATTCAGTTTTAAACGCTTACAACACAATGATAGAAAAAGGAACAAAAACTTTACCAGTAGTTTCTGCTGACGGAAAATTCCAAGGTATAATAACAATGGTAGAGATAGCTAAAAGTTTAATGTACCAACATTTCAGAAGGGTTAATATACCTCTAGAGAATGTTTGTTACAACTTAAAAGGTGAAGTATTAGTAAAATGCGGTGATTCTTTCAGCGGTAGAGTAACTACTTTATCTTATGGAATAGAAGAAATAATGAACCTTTTAGGTGAAGGCGACATAGCTATAGTTGGTAACAGATATGATATAATCGAATACGCTATAGATACTAAAGTTGCATTATTAATATTAACAGGAAAAGCACAACTTAACGAAGAGTTAACAGCATTAGCAAAAGCTAACGGTGTTACTGTTATATCTGTTGATTGTGATACATATACTGCATCTAATTTAATAAATCAATGTGCAGAAATAGAAGATATCATAACTAAAGAAAACTTAGTTTTATTCAACGAAAATGATTATGTTGATGATGTAAAAGAAACTATGTTAAATACAAACTTTAGAGCTTATCCAGTTATAGATAATGATGGACAATTCTTAGGATTAGTTTCTAGAAGACATTTATTAAACCCAACTAAGAAAAACGTAATATTAGTTGACCACAACGAATTTGCTCAAAGTGCTGATGGTATAGAACAAGCAAACATAGTTGAAATAGTTGATCACCACAAAATAGGTGGTATATCTACTGACTTACCAATATCAGTTAGAGTTGCTCCAGTTGGATGTTGTTCTACTATAGTATACAACTTATACAAAGAACATAAAGTAGAAGTTCCTAAACACATAGCTGGTTTATTATTATCTGCAATATTATCAGATACATTAATATTCAAATCACCAACTACTACTGAATTAGATAAAAAAGCAGTTTTAGAATTAGCTGAAATAGCTGGTGTTGATTATGAAGCTTACGGAATGGATATGTTCAAAGCTGGTACTTCTTTAGATGAATTCTCTATAGAAGAAATAGTAAACATGGACTTCAAAGAGTTCAACATGAGCGGAAATAAAGTTGGTATAGGACAAGTTATGACTTTAGATATAGATTCTATATTAAATAAAAAAGACGAATACTTATCTTATATAAACGGTACTGACTACGATATGTTAGTATTAGCTATAACAGATATAATAAAAGAAGGCTCTTACTTATTATACAAAGCTAATGATTCAGTAATATCTGAAGCATTCAACGTTGATGCAAATCAAGGTGTATTCGCTGAAGGTGTAGTTTCTAGAAAGAAACAATTAGTACCTAACTTAACTAATGCAGTTAAAAATATGTAATAAAAATATCTAGATTATAGATATAAAATATATAGGAATATTATCTGTATACACTTCTTATTTTACTGTAGCAGATATAATAAATAAATCAGTCGTACTTCACGAAAA
>NZ_JADPET010000116.1 GCF_015667935.1 Clostridium sp. 1001270J_160509_D11
AAATTTTATTTATCTAATTTAATTAAATTGTAGGATTATTTTTTTAGTTTATCAAATTTTTTGTTCTATTAATTCTTTATGCTTTTATTAATTCTAAATCTCCTATAATTTCATAAGATGTATTTTCTTCTATATAAATAGTATCTTCTGGATTTAATTCTATTCTTTTATCACAAGTTATCACATATCCATTTCCGCGTATAATGGTAAATGAGCAAAATTTATTATTGGTTTTACCTCGCATCGATGTATTTACGATTATTTTTTCAACTTTAAAATATGGAGTTTCTAAAATTTCAAAGTTTTCCATCTTGCCATAGCCATTATCACCTTCATAATTTATAACTTCTAATGATTTTTGTATATGTAGCTCTCTCTTTCTTCCCCAATCATATAATCTATATGTTACATCGCTACTTTGTTGAACTTCAATTAATTTTATTCCTGCACCGATTGCATGTACTGTTCCCGATGGAATGTATATCATGTCGCCAGGTTTTACACTTATAAATTCAAGATTTTCTTCTAGTTTATTTTCTTTTATAATTTTATCTAATTTTTCTTTATTAAGACCTTTTTTAATACCGCAAACTAACTTTGCATCTTCATCTGCCTCAAGTATGTACCAACACTCTGTTTTCCCATTATCATTTTCATATTTTCTTGCAAATTCGTCTCCCGGATGCACTTGTACTGATAGAGATTGTTCTGATTTTATAATTTTTATCAATATTGGAAGTTGTGATTTTCTATAGTCTGCTAATGATTGGCCACTTTCTTCAATTATTGAAGAACCTGCTCTGTGAGTTGATAAATTCCATTTTTCGTATCCCCAGATTTTTTTGCTATAATACGGTTTCATTTTTAAAATTGACATTTGATTTCCCCCTTAAATAGTACGAACCTTTCAGACAGTTTTTCTGTATGAAAGGTTCAGATATAAATTATTATTTTATTCTTTCATATAAATCTATAAATTCCCCTGCCATATCAAGAACTGTCATTCCGTTCATTAGATGGTCTTGAGAATGTATTAATAATACAGAAACTTCATTTTTTTCCCCATTTGCTTCTGAAGTTATTAAATTTGTTTGATGCTTGTGAGCTTTATTTATTTCTGTTCTAGCATCTGCTAACATATTTCTTGCTTCTTCTATTTTCCCTTCTTTAGCTAGTGATATTGCTTCCATAGCCATGCTACGAGCTTCTCCACTACTACATATTATTTGAAATGATATATCAAAGATTGCTTGAGCTTGCATTTTATTTCCCCCTAATTATTTAATACTTATTTTTAAAGTTGCATAGACACCCTACAAGTCCCGCATCATTTAAAAACTTACATCTGTCTATATCAACATATTCATTTACACTTTTTGAAAAGCTATATTCAAATCTATCCATTCTTTCTTTTATCTCATCTATCAAACATTCTTGTTGAGAGATTGCTCCTCCTAAAAGAATTTTATCTGGATTTAAAATATAAGCTAAGTTGTATATTCCTAAAGATAAATCATCAAAGAATTCATCTAATATTTCTTTACAATCAATATCTCCCGATTTAGCTCTTTCAAATATTTCTTTTCCATCTACTTCTTCATGTAGTCTTTTATTTGCTTTTTCTACTAAAGCTCTAGTAGATGCATAATTGCTATAAATATAATGATCTGGATTTTCTCTTTTTGTCCCATTTATAAACATAAATCCGAACTCGCCAGCCATAAATTTACTTCCATGGTAAATATCATTATTTATGATTATTCCACCACCTATCCCAGTACCAATCGTTACGCAGACTAAGTTTTTGCATCCTTTTCCATTACCTAGTTTGTGTTCGGCTATTGTGGCACAATTAGCATCATTATCTATCGCAATTGGTAAGCCAAATTTATCTCCAAAATATTTTTTCATATTCAGTCCGATAAACCCATCTATTATTGTACCTGCTGTAATTATGCCATTTTCAACATCCACAAATCCTGGTGAACTTATAGATATTCCCTCGATTTTGTATAACTTTATATATTTTTTAACTACTTCGCACATATTATCTAAGATTTCTTGTCCATTATCTGCATTACTTTTAAAAGAATCCTTCGTTAATATATTCCCCTCATAGTCTAATACTCCATATTTGACAAAAGTTCCCCCAATGTCAAAACATATAACATTTTTAGAATCCATTATTATCAGCTACCTCTTTAAACCATCTACCACTTTTCTTTATAGTTCTTTTTTGTGTTTCTAAATCTAGTGCTATTAGTCCATATCTATTTTTATATGCATTTGTCCAAGACCAACAGTCGATAAATGTCCATAAATGATATCCTTTACAATTAGCACCTTCTGCTATTCCTTTGTGTAACCATCTTAGATGATTTTTTACAAATTCTATTCTGTAGTCATCCTCAACTACACCTTCAGCATTTATGTATTTTTCTTCACCTTCTACACCCATTCCGTTTTCAGATATATAGAAAGGTATGTTGTTGTAGTTATCTCTTATATTTATGCATATATCGTATATACCTTTTTCGTAAATTTCCCATCCTCTATATGGATTCATCTTACGTCCTGGCATTTCATAATTATCAAAGAACATATCTGGCATAAATACGTCTTCTTTATATTCACTTTCTTTTGCTTTTATTCTTCTTGGTTGATAGTAATTTACTCCTAAATATTGAACTGTATTATTTTTAATAAGTTCTACATCCCCATCTTCATAAACAGGCAATACATTATATTGTTTTAGTAATTCTACTAATTCTGATGGAACTTCTCCTAATACTGCCGAATCTAAGAAACTTCTATTGAAGAATAAATCTGCTATATGTGCAGCTTTTACATCTTCTTCATTCTCTGTACTTCTTGGGTAAGATGGTGTTAAATTAAGAACTATACCTATTTGACCATCTTGTCCTAATTCTTTATATTCTTTTATTGCTTTTGCATTTGCAAGCATTGTATGGAAGGCAACTTGTGCTGCTCTTTTTCCGTCTTGTACTTTTGGGTAGTGGAAGTTATAAAGATATCCACCTTCAACAGGGACAATAGGTTCATTAAACGTCATCCAATGTTTAACTCTGTCTCCGAATAATTCAAAGCATTTTTTTGCAAATTGTGCATAAGCCTCTACTACTTCTCTGCTTTCCCAACCACCTTTTTCTTGCATACACAGCGGCATATCAAAGTGGAATAAATTTATTATTGGTAATACATCACTTGCTATAAGCTCATCTATTACATTGTTATAAAACTCTACCGCCTTTGGATTAACTTCTCCCACACCATCTGGTATTAATCTCGACCATTGAATAGAAGTTCTGAATGAATTATGTCCAGTTTCTTTTAATAATTTTATGTCATCTTTATAATTAACATAAAATGTAGATGTATCTTGTGGTCCTACATTATCGAAGAATCTCTCTGGCTCTTCTTTATACCAATAGTCCCATATACTCATTTTTTTACCATCTACATCTCCTGCACCTTCTGATTGTGGTCCTGATGTTGCTGTTCCCCACCAAAATCCTTCTGGAAATTTATATTCTACTGTCATTTTTTCTCTCCCTTTTTCTATCTTTTATTTACTTTATTATCCCTTTTTACGTTGACCTTATCGCAGCCTATACTTGCAATTAATAGGCTGCGAATTATATAAATAACTTTTAAAATTTACTCATTATGTACTACTTGGCCTCTTCTTCTAATCCAGTGCCTTTTAAGCTATCTAAATCTTGCTCTTCTTGATAATTTCTCTTATCTAATGCTTTTAAGAATGGGAACCAAACTACAAATACTATTGCCATTTGTACTAACTGTAATATAGATCCTCTTATAGAGTTAGTTGCTAAGAATCCACTTAATAATACTGGTACTGTCCAAGGAACTGACACCCCTGTAGTCATTGGAACTAATCCTGTAGACATTGAAAGATAAGCAACTCCTGTTGATATCATTGGTGCTAACACCCAAGGTATTAATATCATTGGGTTTAAAACTATTGGTAAACCGAATATAACAGGTTCGTTTACGTTGAATATCGCTGCTGGAGCTGCTAATTTACCAACTTCTTTTAGCTGTTTACTCTTCATAAATGCAAGCATTGAAATTACTACAATTAAAGTCATACCTGTTCCACCTAAACTTACTGTGAAAGTTTCCATGAATTGTTTTGTTACTACGTTTGTTAATTGTTCTCCTGCACTAAATGCATTGAAGTTTTCTAAAGTTAATGTATTCCAGATTGGGTCCATAACTGAGTTTACTATGATTTGTCCATGTAAACCGAAGAACCATAAGATTTGAATTGCAAATATTGCTACTAATGTTGGTATTATACCTTTACCTAAGTTAGTTAATGGTGATTGAATTATTTGATATACAAAGTCGTGGGCATTTTCCCATGGTGTAAGTGCGAATACTGCTCTTAATATTAAGAAAAGTGATAATGTTAAACACGCTGGTATTAATGCTGAGAATGATTTTGATACTGCTGGTGGTACTGTTGGTGGCATTTTGATTGTCCAATTTTTATTTACTATTGCTGAATATAAGTAAGCTGCCCCAAATGCTGCAAACATACCTATGAACATACCTTTTGCACCAAGACGATCTATTGCTAAAACACTTGATAACATTTCGCCTGTGTCTTCTATTGGTGCTTCAAACGGTGTTAATAATAAGAATGCTACAAATGCAACTGTTGCACCATAGATAGGCTCTCCACCTAATTCTTTGCATAAATAATATCCTATACCTAAAGTTACGAATATTGTTGTAACTGACATTGTTGCTGTTGAAGCTGGTCCTAATACATTTTGTAAAGCTGCTAAATTAGCTTCTCCTATTAGTTTCCCTAAATAAGGGAAGTTTGCTATTACTAACATTATTGACCCGAATATTGTAAGTGGAAATGCAAGCATGAATGAGTCACGTAACACCATTAATATTTTATTGTTGTTTAGCTTTTCCCCCATGACCATTATTGCTGATTCTAATTTTTCAAACATAAAATTACTCCTCCCATAAATCCCTTTTAATTTAAACTTTTATAAATTCGGTAATTCTTTATATTTATCAGTAACAAATAATCAAATTTTTAAATTCAATAGATATGAACAGATAGGATTATAAGTTTCTTATTTATTAATTATCTGTTACTGATATTAGCTTAGTTTTCATGTCTATAATATATTGTTGAATTAATTATTATTTATTATGAACTAAATCCATTGCTAATTTTAAAACGCCTTTTCCATCACAGCGTCCATAAAGCATTGGTGGTACTACATCAACTGGTATGTTTAATTCTTTTCCTTTTGGTTCAAATTTTTTCTTTAAGAATCTCATTTGTGGACCAAATAATAATACATCTGCTTTGTTGATTTCACTATCAACTTCTGATTGTGCTACTGCCCATATTTCTACATCTATCCCCTCAGCTTGAGCAGCTTCTTTCATTTTATTAACTAATAAACTTGTTGACATTCCTGATGAGCACGCTAATAATATTTTCATTGTAAAATTCCCCCTTTGAATTTTATTAATCTCTTTGAATTTAATTTATATCTACAAATTTTTATTTATAAAATAATAGTAGCAAACTTCTTTCGCAAGTGCAACCCTTTTCCCATTTTTTTCTTATTATTTTTTGAGTTATTTTTTTATCTCAAAAAGGCCGCTCCAATTATCCCTGCATCATTACCTAAAGTCGCTACAACTATATCTGCAAAATTCTCTTTTTTATAAAGAATGTGCTTTCTTGTCATATCTTTTAAACCTTCTAATATGATATCTGAAGACTTAGATAAACCTCCACCAATCGCAATTATATCTGGATCTAAAGTATTAACAACGCCTGCAATTCCTATCGCTAAATAATTTTTAAATCTTTCTATAATTTCTTTTGCAAGTTTGTCTTTGTGTCTATACGCATCAAACACTATCTTAGCATTGATTTTATCTAAACAACCTTCGCACATATCTAAAATCATACTTTTATATTGCTTTGTATCTTTTTCTGACTGTTTAATTCTTTCTTGTGTATGTTTAATTAAGGCTGTTGCTGAACAAAAGGTTTCGAAACAACCATTATTCCCACAATTACAGTTATATGTATTTTCTCCAATTACAACATGACCTATCTCTGACGCCATTCCATGTGCTCCAACAAATGGCTTGTTATTTATAATAATTCCACCACCAATCCCTGTTCCAAGAGTTAATAAAACTGAAATATCATTTCCACTCATACTTCCAAATTTACTTTCTGCTAATGCTGCTACAGTTGCATCATTTTCCACAAATATATCAAACTCTGGGAAAATTTCTTTTAACTTTGGCACAAAATCCACTTCAAACCAACCCAAATTTACACATGTAACTTTACCTTCAGAGTTTATAAAACTTGGCACGCCAAATCCTATTGATTGAATTTGTTCATTTGTAATATCGTTTTCAGATAACATATTTCTCACCATTGTATTAATATCAGAAATAATTCTATCAAATCCACCATCTACATCAGTCTTACAATTTGCTCTGTAGATTATTTTCCCCTGCTCATCTACAACCCCTGCTTTTATTCCTGTTCCACCAATATCTACACCTATACTATACATTTTATCCCCCATTTCTCACTAATTGTATAGTTAAACAACTATACAATTAGTAACTTGCATTTTATATTTTATTAAAAAGTAGCTAATTTAAGTAATTTAGCATATTTATAATTATGTATTACTTTAGATACTTCAAATATATCCCCATTATTTAAAAATACTTTATTTTCTATTACTAAAGCTGGATCACTCATATCAAGTTCTAATTGTTCAGCAGTTTCTTCATCCATTTTATCTGCATATATTACTTTATCTGCAAATCCTATGTTTAATTTTAAATCTTCAAGTATATATGAATAAATAGATGATTTTGCTATATCTTCATTTAGATATGGAATAATATCTTTATTGTAATAAGAGTATTCCATTGAGAAAGTCTTTCCATCCATTATTCTAAGTCTCTTAACATAATAAATTTTTGTCCCTACTTCACATTTCATATCGTGTGCTAATTTTTCATCAGCATGCATAACTTCTATGCTTATGACTTTATTTACTATCTCTCTATTTGGAAAATCTCTTGTAAGTCCTTTCAATGTTTCTAAACTTATGTACCCCTTTAATATTGATTCTCTTACAAATATTCCACTCCCCTGTACTTGATATATGTACCCTTTGCTGGATAATATACTGATTGCTTTACGTACTGTCGTTCTACTAACACCATAATGTGCTACCAACTCTTCCTCTGTTGGCAATTTCCCTATTTTATTATACTTCCCATCTAGTATATCTTTTTCTATTTCATCTACTATTAATTTATATTTAGCACTCATACGCTCACCTCTCCTTTTATAAGACTCTTTATATTTTATTTTTGTTCTATACTATATATTATAATCAATAAAATTTATAAATACAAATTTTATTTATACCTATATTAATGTAATAAATAAGGAAGTACAAAATTGTACTTCCTTAAAATCAAACTTATTTTACATTTAGTAATTCTTTTTTTATTTCTTCAAATCTTTCATCATCTACCCACATTGTCTTTTTCATTCTCTCGTCATCAATTCTGACAATCTCAATTTTATCTGGGTTTATTCTTTTGATTACATCTTTTAGCTTTTCAACTGATTCAGCATCATCATTATATTTTTTAATTATAGTAATTTCAAATATAAATTTACCATTATACTGTTGATTAAATTCAACCATATTATCAATATACTCTTCTAATGTATAATCTTCTATTGGTCTTTGTATCTTTTTAAAATCTTTTTCTGTTATTGTTTTAATTTCTCCAATAACTTCATCACACTTGTTTGCTATGTTTATATACTCTTTTTTAGAAAGTATATATCCATTAGAAAGTAATCTCACCTTTAATCCTTTTGATTTTATAAAATCTAGAATTGATTCTACTTTGTTATTAACTAAGGCCTCTCCTTTTGAGTTGATAAACACTAAGTCTGGATTTGTAGTATCTATCATATTTTCTAATTCAGCAAGTGCCACATCATAATCTTCAAATTCTGTTGGTACATCAATTTTATTTTTTGATCTGCCAATTGGACAAAATACACAATCAAAATTACAGTATTTTTCTGGTAGTATATTAATTTCTAATACTCTTTTCCCTTCTTCAACATAAACATCCTTATAACTAAAATTATTTTTCATTTTAATAACACTCCTTTAATCTAAATAAAAAATTCACTTCGTTCATATCGCCAACGACTTCGTCCGTTGCTTAAAAATTCACTTTGTTCATGGCGCCAACGAATCAAAGATTCCGTCGCTTAAAATTCACTTCGTTCATATCGCCAACGAATCAAAGATTCCGTTGCTTAAATAAAAAAAAGCCTGGGAAATATAATTAAATATCTCCCAGGCTTTTCTCCTTCCGTGTTCACAAATAACTTGTGCGTTTTCTCTCGGACCAGCTAGTATATAAATACTACGGAACCCTAGAAAACTATGAATTTTAAGTTTGAAATGTTAAACTTATTTTAGCATAATTACATATATGAATCAAGCTAATTCATTTATTAACTCGCTTGTTGTATTTTGTTATTTTTAGCATATTTTTTATTATTTTTAGCTGCAGAATCTATGTAGTAAGTTCCTATTGCAAATACTGCTACTATACTTCCATATATATTAGTTAATTTTAAGAAAGATAGACTTTCTTTTTCGTAGTGACCTCCACCTTCTGGTGCCTCTAAATCTTGAGGTTGTATATGCTCAATAGCATATGAAAGTGTGTTATTTACTTTTGCGAAGTAAGATTGAGTATGTATGTTATATACTCCTAAAACTAATATTGCTACAACTATAACTCTTGCTAATATTTTTGATACTGTTGTAGAATTTTTTATATTGAACATCTTTTTGAAGAAGTTTCTTATAAAGTTCCAGTAAAGTCCAACATGAAGACCTATAAATGCTATTGATAAATAAGAAGCACCTATGTGAAGCATCTTCCAGAACATTACTCTATCATAATTATCAGCTTTCATCATTAATATACCACTTGCTAATATTGTGAAAACTAATATAAATAAACAAGCACTTATAATATAAGATATTCTTGTTCTCGCTTTTAAATTTTTATCAAAGATTCTCTTTGTTATATTTACTACCCATTTTCTGTTTACAATTATATGTACTAGTATAAGTGCACCAAATATCATCCCACTTTTAATATGGAATTGGAAACTGATTAAGTTTTTATTGAAAAATGTTATAAACAGAGCAATCATAACTATGTCTAGTACGATTTTGAAAATATTCTTTTTATTCATTATTGCTATACTCTCCTTTTAAAATTTTTTATAATTAATTCAATTATTTTTTGATATTGATTTTCATTAACACATTTATTATATAATGTAATTCTTCTTTTAAATTTAAATATATTTGTTTTTTTTATACTATATTTAGTTAATTTAAATAAATATAGTGTAAAAATAGACATCTGTTGAATTTTAAAAAATTAACTAGAATTAAAAAACACCCTTTAAGTTAACTCCAAGTCAACTACTTTTTTGTTAGAAATTATCAATTTAATTTTATGATTTTATATCCCTAAATTTTTTTATTAATTTCATATATTCCATTGAAATTACTATTATTG
>NZ_JADPET010000117.1 GCF_015667935.1 Clostridium sp. 1001270J_160509_D11
AAAAGAAGGACTTACATCTATCGCAATAGTTCAAAATAATAAAATATTAAAGCGATTTAACATATTAGTAGTAAATCATAAAGTTAAACAAAATTTAAAAAACAAATTCAACGAAAAAGAGAGTAACATAAATTAATTTTATAGAGAGTTCAGGATGGTGGAAGCTGAGCATTGAGATTTTTGTGAAAAGAGCTTTGGAGAAGACTGCAGGAAATTAGTATGGCAGTCGGTGTTCTCGCCTTAAGAGATTGAGTGGGTAAGTTTTTTCTTACCAATAAGAGTGGTAACGCGGTAATTTCGCCTCTTGGATTTTTTCCAAGGGGCTTTTTTAATAATCAAAAAGCGTCTACTTTGTTGTGAGAAAAAGTTTACCAATAAGAGTGGTACCGCGATAATTCGCCTCTTAGTATTTCATACTAAGAGGCTTTTTTAATTCTAAGGAAATTATATATTATCTGGTTTGTGGATAATGTATAATTTCCAACTTATTACCTTAAGCAACGGACGAAGTCGTTGGCGCTATGAACGTAGTGAATTTTAAGCAACGGACGAAGTCGTTGGCGCCATGAGCGAAGCGAATTTTTTAATAACAGAAAATAAATAATTTCTTGTTAATAAAAATAATTTAAAAAAAGTGAAAAATCAGAAAAGGAGAAGGAAAATGGAAATATCAAATTCATCAGTAAAAAAAGTTAAAGAGAAAAAGAAATTTGCCATGCCAAATACATTAGTTATTATGGCAGTAGTTATTGCATTAGTAGCAGTTGCAACATATTTAATACCAGGAGGAGCATACGATAGAGTTCTTAATGATCAAGGTAGAGAAGTTGTTGTAAGTGGAACTTATAAAGCAATAGCAAGTCAACCACAAAGTTTATTCGATGTATTACAATCACCAATTGAAGGTATAGTTCAAGGTGGAGAAATTATAGCATTTTTATTTATAGTTGGTGGGGCATTTAGTATAGTTTCAAGAACTAAAGCTATAGATTTAGGTATTTTAAAAATAGTAAACGTATTCAAAGGAAAAGAAATTTTAGTTTTACCAATATTAATGTTTATGTTCTCAATCGGTGGAGCAACATTCGGAATGAGTGAAGAAGCAATAGCATTCGTAGCAGTTTTAATGCCATTAGTACTAGCATTAGGATATGATAGTATAGTTGCTGTAGCAATTACATACTTAGCTTGTAACCTTGGATTCTCAGCAGCAATGCTAAATCCATTTACAGTAGGTATAGCACAATCAATAGCAGGGATACAATTATATTCAGGTGTTGAATTCCGTACATTAGTTTGGTTTGTATCAACTCTTGTAGGATGTGGATTCGTTATGTTCTATGCTATGAAAATTAAGAAAAATCCAGAACTTAGTCCAATGTTCGAACATGATCAAGTTAAACGTGAAAAATTAAAAAGTACAGAATCAGAACATACTGAATTTACTTTAAGACATAAAATAATAATAGCTGCATTATTTACATCTATAGCATTAGTAGTATATGGAGTTTTAAAATTAGAATTTTGGATACCACAAATAGCAGCAGTTTTCCTAGGATTAGGTATTATAAGTGGTTTAGTTGGTAAATTAGCACCAAACGAAATAGCAGAAGCATTCACAGATGGAGCAAAAGATATGATAGGAGCAGCTATCATGATAGGTCTTGCAAAATCAGTAATGATAATAGCTCAAAATGCAAACATAATAGATACAATATTATTTAACTTAGCTAATGTTGTTGGTCAATTACCATCATTAATAGCATCATATATAATGTTTGTAATCCAAATGTTCATAAACTTCTTCGTAAGTTCAGGTTCAGGACAAGCAGCACTTACTATGCCAATACTTGCACCACTTGGTGACTTAGTTGGAATATCTCGTCAATTAAGTGTTTTAATATATCAATTAGGAGATGGGTTCTCAAATGCAATGTTCCCAACATCAGGTGTATTAATAGCTTGCTTAGGTATGGCAGGAGTTCCTTATGGAAAATGGTTAAAATGGATATTACCACTTCAAGCAATATTATTTATGACAGCAATAGTATTTATAACAATAGCATCTTTAATAGGATGGGCTTAAGATATATTTAAGGGGGATTAATATGAAAGATATTTTATTACAAGAAGGACAAAAATTACACGCTAAAATGTGTGAAATAAATGATTATATATACGCAAATCCTGAATTAGGGAATGAAGAATTTAAATCATCATCAAAATTGATAGCATTTTTAGAAGAACACAACTTCACTGTTGAAAAAGGTCTTTTAGGAATAGAAACATCATTTAGAGCTATATATGATAGTAAAAAGCCAGGAGCAACTATAGGTTATTTATGCGAATATGATGCTCTTCCTGAAATAGGACATGGCTGTGGTCATAATATGATAGGTGTTATGTCGTCAGCTGCAGGTATAGCTTTAAGTAAAGTTATAGATGAAATTGGAGGAAAAATCATAGTATATGGTACTCCAGCAGAAGAAACAAACGGAGCAAAAGTTGTATTTGCAGAAGAAGGAATATTTGATGAACTTGATGTTGCAATGCTTGTTCATCCAAGTGATGTAAATATGAAAAGTGGAACAACACAAGCACTTTATCCATTAGAATTTAGATACAAAGGAAAAACTGCACATGCTGCAAGTTGTCCACAAAATGGTGTAAATGCACTTAATAGTGTAATACAATTATTCAACGGTATTGATGCACTTCGTCAACATGTAACTCCAGATGTTAGAATGCACGGAATAATAGTAAAAGGTGGAGTTGCAGCAAATATAGTTCCAGATGAAGCAGTTGCTCAATTCTATTTTAGAGCAGCAACTAAAGAAACTTTAGACGATATTCTTACTAAAGTTAAAAATATAGCTCAAGGTGCAGCACTTATGACAGGTGCAACTTTAGAAATGGAAAGATATGAGTTCCCTAATGATAATTTAGTAACTCATGAAAACTTATCTGAAGCATTTAATCAAAATTTAAGAGAGCTTGGAATAACTGAGATAGCACCTCCAAAATCATCTGGTTCAAGTGACATAGGTAACATAAGTCATAAAGTACCTACAATCCACCCATATATACAAGTATCAGCTTGTCCAGCACCAGGTCACACTGTGGAATTAGCACAGGCGACAGTTTCTGAATTAGGACATGAGAGACTACTTACTGGGGCAATGGCACTTGCTTATACAGGATATGATGTTTTACTTGGAAAAGTTGATTTATCAAGATAGTAATATATATATTTACAGATTTGGTTTTATATAGAGCCGTGGCAATTATGCCACGGTTTTTTTGCGTTATTTAAAAGATTGAGCATATTTAAGTATCAAATAATAAGTTATATATTAATCAGGTATCAAAGTTACAATGTATAAGTAATTTATTTCCAGTATAAAAAATTCATATTTTACAACTTTGAAACAAGTTATTATCAGAATGTATACCCCTATAGATTATTATAATTACACAAGATAATTTAACACCAAGGAGAGATTGAGATGAGAAGATTTAATTTAAAAAAAATAGCAATAGTTTTAGGTATTAGTGGAGTTGTAATATGGGGTGGAAGTGTAACATTCGCAAAAATGATAGAAAAACACAATATAAAAGTTAACCAAGTCATTGCACAACAAAAAAAAGAACAAGAAGAGGCAGAAGCAAAGAAACCAATAATAGGGGTTAATGAAGAGGGTAAAAAATACACTTATGATGCAAAAAAAGTACAAGAAAAATTAAATAATCATGATTACACAAATGATGGCAAAAAGGTAGTATTTTTAACTTTTGATGATGGGACATCAAAGACAAATACACCAGAAGTATTAAGAATTTTAAAAGAAAATAATATAAAAGCAACATTCTTTTTAACAGGATCTAATATAGAAAATGGGGGAGAAACTGCTAAAGATTTAGTAAGACAAGAATTTAATAGTGGACATGCAATAGCAAATCACTCTTATAGCCATGATTTTAAATTATTATACCCAGGTCGCAATTTAGATATGGAAGCTTTCAAAGCAGATTATGAAAAAAACGATAAATTATTAAAATCTATATTAGGTGAAAACTTTACTACACATGTAATGAGATGCCCAGGTGGATATATGTCATGGAAAAACATGGACCCATTAAAAGATTATTTAAATGAAAATAAAATAGCATCTATAGATTGGAATGCTCTAAATGCTGATGCTGAAGGTCCAAAGAAAAACGCACAACAATTAGTTGATTTTGCTATAAAAACTGCTCAAGGAAAAGAAATGGTAGTACTATTAATGCACGACACATACGGAAAAGAAGAAACAGTTAAAGCTTTACCATCTATAATAAAATATTTCAAAGATAATGGATATGAATTCAGAACTTTAGTATAATATATAATAATTAAAATTAAAGAATAACTGGTGATAAAATGAAGTTTTGGAAAAAGATATTTCTATACTCCTTAATATTGTTCCTGTTGCTATTTAACGGTGGAGGAATAATATTAATAGAGAAAATTCATAGTGAAAATCTGAACAATGCAATAAAATCTTTAATGTATAAATCTTTAAATGTAGAATCAGTTATGTATTTAAATTCAGATTACCTTATGAATATAGATGTAGATAGTGAGTCTAACATAAAAAACTGG
This sequence comes from Clostridium sp. 1001270J_160509_D11, assembly GCF_015667935.1. Taxonomy (GTDB): domain Bacteria; phylum Bacillota; class Clostridia; order Peptostreptococcales; family Peptostreptococcaceae; genus Intestinibacter. Next base: position 4,643 of record NZ_JADPET010000117.1, read on the forward strand.
ATGGATATAATCATCAATGGATATTCACTTAATAATGTAGAACAATACAACACAGAGCTATATTCTATGGGAAATAAGGAAATATCATCTGATTTAAAAAACAAAGTATCGGGGGATAGGCAAGAAATTTTACAAGCTAAAAAAGGCCAAAAATATTTTATTATAAGAACTATAAATAATAAAAAGTATGCATTTGTAAGTTCAATTGTAAACTTAGAAAATAGAAATTTTAAATTAATTATATCTAAAAATATACAGCAGGTTTACGAAGAAAGGCTTAATAACTACAAATTTTTTATAATTATTGATTTTATAATACTTACTATACTTTCTATAGGTATGTATATAATATCTAAAAAATTGACTAAGCCTTTGGGAACTTTAAGCGATATATCTAAAGATATAGCAAAAGGTAAATATGATATAAGGGTAGTAGAAAGCAAAAAAAATGATGAGATAGGAGTATTAGAGCATAATTTTAATCTTATGATAGACGTTATTGAACACAATATAGATGAATTAAAATATTTAAATGAATCAAAACAAAGATTTATAGACAGTTTAAATCATGAAATAAAAACACCGATTACATCAATTATAGGCTATTCAGAACTTTTATTAAAAGGTAATGTAAGTGAAGAAATAAAAATAAAAGCTTACAAATATATAAATTCTGAAGCTAAACGACTTGAAACTTTAAACTCTACCTTATTAAAATTAACTTTAATAAGAGAAAGGAAAAAAAGTTTTGGAAAAGTAAATCTTAGAGAAACGCTAAATAGTGTGGAAAATATACTAAGATATAAGCTTGAGAAAAAAGATATACACTTAAATATAAAAATAGAAGATGTATATATATTGGCAGACAAAGAACTACTAGAAGTTTTACTTACTAATTTTATAGATAACAGTATAAAAGCTAGCAATGTATCTTCTACTATAAACATAAGTGGAAATTATAAAAATAATAAATATATATTAAAGATTATTGATTATGGAATAGGAATACCAAAAGAAGATTTGGACAAAATACTAGAGCCATTTTATATGGTTGATAAAGCTAGAACAAGAAAGAACAACGGGATAGGATTAGGCCTTTCTATATGTAATGAAATTTGTTGCATGCACAATATTTTACTTAATATAGAAAGTGAGTTAGACATTGGAACAACAGTGATTTTAGAATTTGATAAGGAGAATTATTTTAATGAAATCTAAAATAATAATTCTGGCATTAGTAGTTATTTTAATTGGCTTATTTTCAATGTTTAATATAACAAATTCTTATCCATTTAAAGAAAATGTACTATACAACCAAGATGATATAAGTGGCTATAATGAAACGCAAACTGAAAGTAGTAATTTAGTAAATAGAAATGAAGCTATAAAAATAGCCAAGTACTATATAGGTAATATCCTGGGAAATGATCTGAGTGAAGAAGATAATAAAATGTATGTCAACTTATATAAAAATGATAGACAAGCTGAATCGTACTACTGGAATATAAGCTGGTCTAGTCCAAATTTATCATGTGGTATAGAAATAAACACTATAAATAAACAGATAAATAATATATATGTTAGCAGAGATTTTAATCAAGGAGATAATAAACTAAATACTACATTACTAAATCAATATGAAGTTTTAGATATTGTAGAAAATTTTGTAGAAGCATTGGGATTTGATTTAAATATTTATAAATTAGATACAAATAATATGAATTATAATATTGACGGAAATCAAATTTGTACTTTTGTCAATAAAAATAATCCAGAAGATAGATTTGAAATAGATATTTCAATTACAGGAAAATTTATCACTAGGTATGTCAGAAATCCATAAAAAGGAGACTTTTTAATGAAAATATTAGTAGTGGAAGATGAAGCACCTATTAGAGATTTAATATCAATAAACTTACAACTAGTTGGCTATGAAGTGTTTTCAGCTGAAGATGGTATCATAGCACAAGAATTTTTAGAAAAACAAAAGGTAGATTTAATTTTATTAGATGTTATGATACCGGGGATAGATGGATTCTCGTTGATTGAAAAAATAAAAAAACATGGTATACCAGTTATATTTGTGACTGCAAAAGAATCAGTATTAGATAGGGTAAAGGGCTTAAGACTAGGAGCCGATGACTACATTATAAAACCATTTGAAACAATAGAGTTATTAGCTAGAATAGAAGTAGTCTTAAGAAGATACAATAAAAATAATAATTATATAAAGTTTAAAAATATAGAAGTAGATACAAAACAAAGAAGTGTTAAATTAAATGATAAAGAAGTGTATCTTACAGTAAAAGAATACGAATTATTAATTTTACTATTGCAAAATAAAAATATGGCTTTATCTAGAGATCAGATATTAGATAGAGTTTGGGGATTTGAATATGGTGGAGAGACACGAACTGTAGATATCCATATTCAACGCATCAGAGAAAAACTCGACTTGAAAAATAATATAAAGACTGTATTTAAAGTAGGTTATAGATTGGAAGAATAATAAAAACTCCTTTATGGCATAAATTGCTATAAAGGAGTTTTTATTATGGGGAAATTATATCATAAGAACTAACAAATAGTTATATATTTTAATATGAGGGGGAGTTTTTATGAAGTGTAAAAAATGTGGGAGTGACGTACCTAGTGATAGTAAATTCTGTAGTGCTTGTGGTGATAACCTACAAAACCAGAATGTAAGTGACTCTGAAACCACTCAAGAAAAAGATACTTTAAATAAACAAAATGAAAATGATTACAATCAAAGCCCCAAAGAAGTTAATAATATAAATGAACAACCTAAAAATAAAAATATATTTAAAATTGTTATAAGTGTTTGTTTAGTAGTAATAACTATAGTAGTTATAATAAGTGCAATTGGTGTTAATTCGGGTATGAGTGAAGAAATTTCAACTGTAAAAAATGGACATTTTTTTGATTATCCTGAAGAAGATGGTTATACAACGATAGGAACTGCATTTGAAAATTATTTCGATAATACTAAGTGGTACTATTTTGTATCAGATGATGGATTTGATGTTGTGGAGTTTGAAGGGACATTTTCATATTATGATAAAGACACAAGTTGCTGTTTACAATTTAAACTATATGATGATAATCACTTTGAGGCATATGCATTAGAATTTAATGGAGTTCCGCAAAGTAAGTTTATGAAAAATACACTTATTGATGAGGTTATGGAAGATGCTCGATATATATATGATTATTAAAAAGTAAGGTGATATTATGAGCGATAATCAAGAAAATAATAACAACGAAAATAATAACAACCAAAATAATAATAATCAGAAGAGTAATGTAGCTGGGATAGTTACAGTTTTAGTAGTACTTTTTGTAATTATAGCTATATTCATATTCTTATTTGCAAAATTAATTAATTTTGTAGAAAGTATTATTTTTTCAGATGACTTTAAGGATATGGCGAATAATGCAGTACAACAAATAGAACAAAAAACTTATGATTCACAACTCGAATCTCTAACAGAAGAGTTGGTCGGAGTATTAGAAGATGAGGACACATATGTGCAATATGATATTTATAATGGTGCTATAACTATAGATATATTTAGGCAGGACTTGACTGTGCCAGAAGAGGAACTAGATGCAACTAGATTTGGAATAGAGCTATTTGGTGAAGTTCCAGATACATTATTTAATGAAGTTATAGCTTGGTATCATAGCAGAGGAGAATATCCTTATGTTGTGATTAATATGTGTGATTCACAAGGGCATATATTGTATAAAGTTGAGGGAGATACACAAGTAGAAGTAAACTATTAAAAACTTATATTAAAGATATAAATTAGGTAAATTAAGATAAAAAATCAGATAGATATCTATCTGATTTTTTGTTTAAGTTATAATTAAAATTTGGTCAACGCTCAAAGCGTTTATTAAGGAAAGCAACTGTTATAGGTAGTATTATTACCATATGAAATAAAAATATACATATTTATTTTTATTTTGATAAAACATATAAAGCTAGTTTATGAATAAGTATTTATGCAGATTTGAAATGTTTATAGTATAATGATAACAAAATAATGATTATAAAATTTTAAAATAGATTAAAAATAAGGAGAATAAAATGAATATACTTATATCAAATGATGATGGAATAAATGCAGAAGGAATAAAAATCTTAGCAGAAGAAATATCAAAAATAGCAAATACATACGTAGTTGCACCGGATAGTCCGAGAAGTGCAAGTGGACACGCAATAACTCTTCACAAACCTATTTTAATAAATGATGAATTTATAGCAGAAAATGTTGAATCTTATTCAACATCAGGAACACCAGCGGATTGTGTAAAAGTAGGAATTGAATCGATATTAAGAGATATAGAGATAGATTTAGTTTTAAGTGGGATAAATAATGGACCTAATTTAGGAACTGATGTTATATATTCTGGAACTGTTGCTGCAGCGATTGAAGGTCTTATTGAAGGAAAGCCATCTATTGCGCTTTCTTGTGATTCATCAAGAGTTACAACTGAAGAATATAGAGAAGCAGCACAATATACAGCAAAATTAGTTAAAAAACTAGAAGGAAATTTAGATAAATTAAGTGGGAATATATTAAATGTTAATTTCCCAAAAGGAGACAAAAAAGGAGTAAGAATAACTAAGTTAGGTAAACGTATATACAATAATGTAATGGACGATAGAGAAAGTATAAGAGGTCAAAGATATGTATGGATGGGTGGAGATTTAGCGAGTGTAGAACAAGACAAAGATAGTGATATATTTGCAGTTGAAAATGGATATATATCAATAACTCCAGTCCATATAAATATGACAGAGACAAACAGAATAAATGAGCTTAAAGCGTTGGGAATAGAACAATAATATTTAAAATATAATAAAAATATAATTTATAAAATTATACTATAATCATAATATAATAAATCATAATATAATAATATAAAAAAGTGTCATATAGAAATTATATAATTAATAAAAAGCCAGAGATT
>NZ_JADPET010000118.1 GCF_015667935.1 Clostridium sp. 1001270J_160509_D11
CATACCCGAAAGGTCACAGGTTCGACTCCTGTTACCGCTACCAATTAATTGTGGACCATTAGCTCAGTTGGTTAGAGTGTTATGAATTTTATGATTTTATCTATTTGTTTGTATGTTTTCTATTCACGTATAGTTCCCTTTTATCCCCCCAGATAGACAAGTACTATTCGTTTCTATTCCCTTTTTATAACTTTATATTACATTTATGTTTATAATTTTTTATTATCTAACGCCTGCTTTAACTTTTTCAGCTTTAGCTTTTATTTTTTCTTTTATATCTGATTTATGTTCTATTTTTACTTCATCATCAGATTCTGCTTTTATTTCTTCTCTTTGAGTTTCTATAGAGTTCATTGCTTCATATTGAGCATCTCCATAATAAGCTCTTAAGTACATTTCTCTTATTTCTGAGAATAATGGATATCTTGGATTAGCACCTGTGCATTGATCATCAAATGCTGCTTCCACCATTTCATCTAATGTATCTAAGAATGCTTTTTCATCTATACCAAATTCTTTTATTGTATTTGGTATTCCTACTGCTGCTTTTAATTCGTTTATTTTTTGTTGTAATTGTTCAAATTTTTCTTCGTCTGTTCCTGTGCAACCAACAAATGTAGCTACTTCAGCATATCTAGCTAACATATTTGGATAAGCGTATTGTGGGAAAGTACCCATTTTTCTTGGAGCAGAGTTTACATTGAACTCTAATACTTTGTTTATTAATAGTGCATTTGCAACACCATGTGGTATATGGTGGTAAGCACCTAATTTATGAGCTAATGAGTGGCACACACCTAAGAATGCATTTGCAAATGCCATACCAGCCATTGTTGATGCATGAGCCATTTTTTCTCTAGCTATTGGGTCTTTTGCTCCATTTTCATAAGCTCTTGGTAGATATTCAAATATTGATTTAGTTGCTTGTAATGCTAAACCATCAGTAAATTCAGTTTGTAACATTGCTGCATATGCTTCTAATGCATGTGTTAGAGCATCTATTCCTGATGCAGATGTTAATCCTTTTGGTTGATGCATCATCATGTCAGCATCTACTATTGCTATAGTTGGCATTAATTCATAATCTGCAAGTGGATATTTTTGTCCAGTTTCTTCATCAGTTATAACAGCGAATGGTGTTACTTCTGAACCTGTACCTGAAGATGTTGGTATTGCTACAAATTTAGCTTTTTTGCCCATTTGTGGGAATTGGTATACTCTTTTTCTTATATCCATAAATCTCATTGCTAAATCTAAGAAGTTGCATTCTGGATGTTCATACATAACCCACATGATTTTAGCAGCGTCCATTGCTGAACCTCCACCAACAGCTATTACTACATCTGGATTGAATAATCTCATTTGTTCTGCACCTTTTTTAGCGCATGCAAGTGTTGGGTCTGGTTCTACTTCTGAGAATGTTGAATGTTGTATTCCCATAGCATCAAGTTGGTCAGTTACTGGTTTAGTGTATCCATTTTCATATAAGAATGAGTCAGTTACTATAAATGCTTTTTTGAAATCATAATATTCTGGTCCTAATTCTTTTATCGCTACTCCTAAGCAACCTTTTTTGATAAATGTTTTAGCAGGTGTTCTAAACCAAAGCATATTTTCCCTTCTTTCTGCTACAGTTTTTATATTTATTAATTGAAGTGGTCCAACTTGTCCTGAGAATGAGTTGTTACCCCAAGAACCACAACCTAAAGTTAATGATGGTGATAATTTAAAGTTGTATATATCTCCTATTCCACCTTGAGCTGATGGTGTATTAACTAATATTCTACAAGCTTTCATTCTGTGTTCAAATTCATTTAATTTTTCTTGGTTATTTACAACATCTATGTATATACCTGCAGTATGACCGATTCCTCCACCTTGTACTAATTCATCTGCTTTATCTACTGCATCATCAAAGTCTTCAGCTTTATACATTGATAATAATGGGAATAATTTTTCGTGAGCTAATGGTTCAGATATATCTGTTGAAGTAGCTTCACCTATTATTAATTTTGTATCAGCTGGTACTTCAAATCCTGCTTCTTGAGCTATTTCTATTGCTGGTCTACCAACTAATTTAGCGTTCATTGAGCCATTTGCTCCAAGAACTATTTTCTTTAATTTTACTAATTCTTCACCTTCTGCTATATAAGCTTTTCTAGCTCTGAATTCTTTTTTAACTTCTTCATATATAGATGCATCTACTATTACTGATTGTTCTGATGCACATATTGTTCCGTTGTCGAAAGTTTTTGAATGTATTACTGAAGATACAGCAACTTTTATATCACAAGATTCGTCGAATATTATTGGAGTATTTCCTGATCCAACTCCTAATGCTGGTTTTCCTGAAGAATAAGCTGCTTTAACCATTCCTGGTCCACCTGTTGCTAACACTGTGTCACACTCTCTCATTACTTCACCTGATAATTCAACAGATGGTTCATCTATCCATCCTATTATTCCTTCTGGTGCTCCAGCTTTAACTGCTGCTTCTAAACATAATTTTGCTGCTGCTATTGTACAATTTTTAGCTCTTGGATGTGGTGAAAATACTATACCATTTCTAGATTTTAATGCTATTAAGCATTTGAATATTGCTGTTGAAGTTGGGTTTGTTGTTGGTATTATTCCTGCTAAAACCCCTATTGGTTCTGCTATTTTAGTTATTCCGAATGAGTCATCTTTTTCTATAACTCCACAAGTTTTTAAATCTTTATATGCATTGTATATATATTCTGATGCATAGTGATTTTTTATTACTTTATCTTCTGCTACCCCTATTCCTGTTTCTTCTACAGCCATTTTTGCAAGTGGTATTCTCGCTTGGTTTGCCGCCATTGAAACTTGGAAGAAGATTTCGTCTACTTGTTCTTGAGTGAATTTTGCAAATTCTGCTTGTGCTGCTCTTACTTGAGCCATTTTCTTTTGTAATGTCTCTACACTATTTACTATCATGTTTTATCCCCCTGTTATTTTTATACTCGGTAATAATGTAAATTTACATTCCTTCTCTGCTTAATAATTTACATTTACCTTTGTTAATTTATTCTTATGATTTATAACTTTTTAGTATTATAAATCTAATTTGCCCTTTCAGTTGTCAATCAATCATACATTTTTTTCCACGTCTTGTTTGACATATTTATATATTAATTGATTCAAAACTCAATGTCAACAACTTTGTTATTTTTTTATCACTTTTTTTATATTTTTTACCGAGAAAACGTTTTTATATCAACATTCTATACTTTAATGGGTCTAAATTTATCCCAATATCCATCATTTACCGTTATTTTTTTGTCAAAAATCTCACTAAACTTATCCACTATCTTAATATCTCCAACTAATCAGAAATTCCGTTGCTTAAAATTCACTTTGTTCATATCACCAACGACTTCGTCCGTTGCTTAGGTTAATAAGTTGGAAATTATATATTATCCACAAAGCATATAATATATAATTTCCATAGAATTAAAAAGCAGAAGCTTTTTAGTTGGGCTTCTGCTTTTTTAGTATTTACTTTAAAAATTACTTTTTATTCTTTATTATAAACTTCTTTAAAGTATTTTCTTATTTCTGATTCACGCTCTTTACTAAAACTTCCTGAGACCAATAAATCTAATATAGATAGCGAAGTTCCACGAGAACCCCAACTTCCTTCATCAATTATTTCAAATGATACCCACCATGTAGGTGACGGTTGTTCCATTTTACAAGCCCTTGCAAGGCTGTATAAAACATTTTCTAATACTTGTTTTCTGATTTCTTCTAGCACCTGGTACTAATTGACCTATTTCTGGGATAAGTACAGCATCTGTAAGTGACTGTGCTAACTCTCTTCTTTGTTCTATAGAGAACCTATTTTTTTCAGTATTTACATAAATCATTGTCATAATACTGTACCTCTTTCTTTAGTTTATAATTTAGAATTATATATATAACTTTCATCTAACTGTATTTTAAATATATTAAGTATCTATGAAGTATTTATATTAAAATTAAGTTATATTGTATTTTTATCTTAATCCATATAGTTAAATCTATGTGTTGCAACATAGTCTTCTAAAAAGTTTAGATATTGTTCTTTTGTAAAGAATGGATTAAATTTATTGATTATGTCTTTAGCTTCTTTTGCATCATCATAAAGAAGATCTATCAAGCTAAGAGCTAACATTTTTGCTGGAAGTATATATGCCTTTTCTTCATCTTCCATATTGTACTCTTCTGTATGTAAACCTCCAGTAATACCATTAGACCAAACATGTAAGCAAGGCATAATTTGAGATATATCTCCTAAATCTGTTGAACCTGCTGTTTGGTAATCCATTATGAAGTTGTCTTCTGTTAAAGATGCGTATTCAATCATATTTTGCTTGTAGATATCACCTAGATTTCTGTCTGTTTTCATTGGTAAATATCCTATAGAGTCTTTTATTTCTACATTTCCACCTAGTGCAAGTGCAGCAGCTTGAAGAGCTCGATTTACCTTTTTGTTTGCATCTGTCATAGCATCTATGCTAAATGCACGAACCATAATTTCCATAGTTACTTTTGATGGAACTACATTTACTAAATCGCCGCCATTACTTATAACCATACTTACCCTTACTTTATCTTCATCTTTAAATGTTTCCCTTTGTACATGTATATTATTCATTGCAAGCTGGGCCATATTTAAAGCATTTACACCTTCATGTGGTGCAAAACCTGCATGAGAAGACTTGCCATAGAAAGTGACCATCTTTGACATAAATCCATTAGTATCAGTATTTATGATACATTCTTTTCCTTCTTCTAAGCCTATCATATGGCATTGTAAGATAATGTCTGTATTATCAAATCCATTTCTATATAAGTACTCTTGTTTTCCACCTATATATTTAATTTTATTTTCTTTTTGTAGATTAGCTCTATATTCATAATCTACACATTCTTCCGCAGGTATAGCGATAAATTCCATAGAACCATCTAAATGCTTAAATACTCCTGATTTTAATATTCCAAATGCAGCACCAATCATATTAGCAATTTGGACATTATGTCCACAAGCGTGTATATTTCCAAGTTCGTTTGCATCTTTGTGGTCAGCACAAACTACAGAGTCTAATTCCCCTATAATCGCAACCCTAGGGCCAGATTTTTCTTCATTAGCTATGATTTTGCACCCAGTATATGCTATTTCTGTTTCCAATCTTCCATCTAAGTTTTTCATTGCATTTTTTACAATTTCAGTTGATTTAAATTCTTTATATCCTAGCTCTGGATTTTTATATATTTCATTACCTATTCGTATAATTTCGTCTCTATTTTCATCTATTGTCTTGATACAAAGTTGTTTTAATTCGTTTTTATTCATGATATTTCTCCTGTAATATTTTATATTTTGATTTAATTATCTATTTTATATATCCATCATATTGCGTACTACTTTTAATGTCTGCATCATCTCATCAATTTTTAAGTACTCTGTTACTGCATGTGGCTCATACATTCCCATACTAAGTATTGCACTTTTATATCCTAGTGCTGCTAATATATTGGCGTCACTTCCACCACCGATTACAATTGGCTCTGGAGTTATGCCTTCTTTTAACATAGCTTTTTCTGTAAGTTTATATAAATCACTATCTAAATCAAGTGAAAATGGTGGATAACAATTTTCGTGTATAAACTCGTATTCTGCTTTAAATTTTTGTGCAGCCTCTCTACAACAATTCTCCATATGTGCTATTTCTGCTTGAAGTTTGTCAGCTATATGAGAGCGTATTTCAGCAGTAAAAGTAACTGAATCTGTAACTATGTTAGTAGCTCCACCACCTTCTATACGACCTATATTTGAAGTAGTCAGTTCATCAATTCTACCTATATGCATATTTGATATGGCATCTGATACAACGACAATTGCATTTATTCCTTTTTCAGGTTCTATCCCTGCATGTGCTTTTTTACCTTTAATTGTGCATTTAATCTTTTCCATAGCAGGTGCCTTGTAAGCAACAGCTCCCGGTTTACCTAGATAATCAAGTACAATTAAATCTTTACAAGGTAGATTTTCACCAGTAAATTGTTTTGCTCCTAATAATCCATCTTCCTCAGATACTGTAAATAATATGTATATATCTCTATGTTCACAGTTTGACTCGATTATATCTTCTAGAGCCTCTAAAATTATAGCTATTCCTAATTTATCGTCAGCACCTAAAGTTGTAGTCCCGTCAGTTCTTATTATATTTCCATCTATTATAGGGTTAACGCCTCTACATGGGCTTACTTGATCCATATGTGCACAGAAAGTAATAGGTTTTTCTTTGCTATTTCCTTTTAAATATGCGACTATATTCCCAGCATTTCCACCAAATTTTTCTCCTGCATTATCTACCTTTACTTCTAATCCTCTATCTTTTAAATGATCGACTAAATAATCTGCTATTTGTTTTTCTTCCCCAGAAGGACTATCTATTTTAACTAATTTAATAAAAGTATCTATGATTCTCTCTTTTGATAACATTTTGTATCTCCTTATTTTTTAATTATTATATTTAAAGGCATGGAAAATTTTCGTTCCATGCCTGAATAAAGCCTTAATGTAAGCTATATGATGGTAGTATTCCTGGTCCTAGAGGAATATTAAACACCATAAATAAAATTAATAATAATGTCCATACTATCAAGAATGTTATTGAGTATGGCAACATATTTGCTATTATTGTTCCCATACCAGCTTCTTCGTCATATTTTCTAGTGAATGCTAGTATTATTGGGAAGTATGGGAATAATGGACTTAGTGGATTTGTTATACAATCTCCTATACGATATGCCATTTGTGTCAATGCTGGATTATATCCAACCATCATAAACATAGGTACAAATATAGGTGCAAGTATTGCCCATTTTGCAGACGCACTTCCTATAAATAAGTTTATAAAACATGAAAGTATTATAAATCCTACTAATAAAGCTGGTCCACCAATTCCTGCATTTTCAAGGAATTCTCCACCTTTAACAGCTATTATTATCCCTAAATTACTATTTGTGAATAATTGTAAGAATTGAGATGCTACAAATGCTAAGATTATATATCCACCCATATCGCTCATAGCTTCTCCCATTAGTTTTACAACATCTTTATCTTTTTTAATTATTCCAACAGCTTTTCCATAAACTAATCCTGGTATAAAGAATGCTAATGCAGTTATAGGAACCATACCTTTCATCAAAGGCGCATTACTAGATAATAAAGCTCCTGTTTCTGGGTCTGCTAAGAATGGTCTTTCCCCTATCACACTTAAACCTACTATTATAGCAGCATATATAAGTAGAGCTATTCCAGCTTTTTTAAGACCTTTAGATTCTTCTTTAGTTATATTTTGATCTACATCTAATTGGGCATCTCCTTCATATTTCCCAAATCTAGGAGCTATGATTTTTTCTGTTACCCAAGTTGCTAGTGCTATTAATACAAAAGTAGATGCTATCATAAATATTAAGTTCATTGTTGCATTAGCATCGTAATTCGCATCTAACATTTGTGCTGCCGGCACAGTAAAACTTGCAGCTAATATATCATTTACACTTATCATTATATTTGCCGCAAATCCTAGACATACTGCTGCATATCCTGAGAATAGTCCGATTAATGGGTGTCTCCCCACACCTAAATAAACTAATGCAGCTAATGGTGGGAATAATATCGTCCCTGCATCAGATGCTATATTAGCTAACATACCGATTGTCATAACTACTAGAGTCACTCTTTCCTTTGGTATTTTAGATACTGATGCCTTTATTGTTGTAACCATAAGTCCAGATTTATCACAAACACCTGCTCCTATCATAGTTACTAAAACTAATCCAAGTGGTGCAAATCCTTGGAAGTTACTTACTATACTTCCTAATAAATTTTGTAGCTGCTCTACACTTAATAGATTGACTGCTGTTACAGTTTCCTTTGTTCCTGGATGAACTACAGATACCCCTTTTGTTCCTACAATATAAGATGTTACTAAAATAATTGCACATAAACCAATAAACATTGTCACTGGGTCTGGTAGTTTGTTTCCTACTGTCTCGATACTGCTTAAGATTTTGTCTGAAAAACTTTTATTTTCAATTTGTCTTTCTACAGTTTGTCGTTGTTCCATAAAAATTCCCCCTTTATAATATGTTTTTAACTTTGGTCATAACTCTCCCTTGACCTTATTTTAAATATACTATCTCACGAGTCATTAATTGTCAATATTTTCCGCAAAATTTTACCAGTACATTCTTTTTGACTTATTTCCTCATTTATTTCGACAAATTTCTATCATATTTACTTTTTTTAAATATTAAATTATAATTAAAAACAAATATATTTAGGAGGTAGATATGGGATATAAATTAATAGCATTAGACATTGATGGTACTTTATTAAATAGTTCTAATCAAATCACAGAAAATGTCAAAGAGGCAATAAGAAAAAGTAAAGAAAAAGGTGTCAAAGTTGTGTTATGCACAGGGAGACCTCTAAAGGGTGTTGAGAACTTTCTTGATGAATTAAATCTTAAAGAAGAAGGCGATTATGTTAGTACATTTAATGGAGCTCTTGTTCAAGATGCACATACTGGAAAACCTATCTCTCACTTAACATTAGATTATGAAGACCTTTGTGATTTATATGACCTTAGTGTAGAAGTAGGCTCTAGAAGTCATTTCTATGATACAAGAACTGTTTATACTTTTAATAGAGATGTAAGTGATTATACTATTTTAGAGGCTTACTTAACTGGTGTGCATCTAAACGTAACTGAATTAGATGAAGTTCCTAAAGATATAGCTATGTCTAAATTTATGATGATAGATCATCCAGAAATATTAAACGAATGTATAAAGAAAATACCAGAAGAATACTACGAAAGATACACAATCGTTAGAAGTACTCCATTTTTCTTAGAATTCTTAAATCGTGATGCAAATAAAGGTGCTGGTATTGGTCTTTTATCAGAAAAACTTGGCATAAATCCAGAGGAAGTTATCTGTGTTGGGGATGCTGGTAACGACAAACACATGATAGAATACGCAGGGCTTGGTGTTGCTATGGGGAATGCAACTGATGATATTAAAAATATTGCAAACTATGTGACTAGCACTAATGATGAAGACGGTGTTGCTCACGTTATAGATAAATTTATATTAAATAGATAATAGTAAACGGCTTTGTCCGCTAATTTATATAATAAGTCAGAAATTATAAATTATCTATAAATAAGATAATATATAATTTTCTTAGAAAAAAATAGAGTAACATAGTGCTTGTTAAAACACTTGTTACTCTATCTTTTTGCTAAAATTTATAACTTTGGCAAATGGAGGACATTTTTCTTCTCCGAGATTTCGTCGGATAATCTCTTGTTTAAATGTTCGCTTTTAAAAGTTTTTTGATTGATTTTCTTTATGCTACTTTAAAGTAATCCTAAGATTATCGTCATACGAATTAAAAAATTTAATTACATTCAGGATATTAAATCTACTTTAGTATTTTATAGATAATTGATCCCCAAACAAT
>NZ_JADPET010000119.1 GCF_015667935.1 Clostridium sp. 1001270J_160509_D11
TACAATTATATCTATACCAGGTTTATCTTCTTTTGTTTTTATTTCTATATTTTCTGTAGAGTGACGCATAACTCCTAAATGGCTAAATTTATGAAAACTGTAGATGGAAATACAGCTGCTGCTCACGTTGCTTATGCGTTTACTGATGTTGCTGCTATATATCCAATAACTCCTTCTTCAACTATGGCAGAATTAGTTGATGAATGGGCTTCACAAGGAAGGGAAAATATATTTGGACAACAAGTTAATGTTGTTGAAATGCAATCAGAAGCAGGTGCTGCTGGGGCATTCCACGGTTCATTACAAGCAGGTGCATTAACTTCAACATTTACTGCATCTCAAGGGTTATTATTAATGATACCTAATATGTACAAAGTAGCAGGTGAATTATTACCAGGTGTATTCCACGTTACAGCTCGTGCAATAGCATCTCAAGCTTTATCAATATTTGGTGATCATCAAGACGTTATGGCATGTAGACAAACAGGAGCATGTTTATTATGTTCAGGTTCTGTTCAAGAAGTTGCTGATATAGCTCCAGTAGCTCATATGTCTGCTATAGAAGGTTCTTTACCATTCTTACATTTCTTTGATGGATTCAGAACTTCACATGAAATACAAAAAGTTGAATTAATGGATAACGAAGAATATGCACAATTACTAGATATGGATGCTGTTCAAGCATTTAGAGATAAAGCATTATCTCCAAATCACCCTGTTACTCGTGGTACTGCTCAAAATCCTGATATTTACTTCCAAACAAGAGAAGTTTCAAATAAATACTACGAAAATATTGTAGATATAGTAGAAAAAAATATGGCTAAAGTTAGTGAATTAACAGGAAGAAAACATAGTTTATTCGATTACTATGGTGCAGAAGATGCTAAACATGTAGTTGTTGCTATGGGTTCTGTTACAGAAGCTTTAGAAGAAACAATAGATTACTTAAATGCTAAGGGAGAAAAATTAGGGGTTGTTAAAGTTCACCTTTACAGACCATTCTCTAAAAAACATTTCTTAGCTGCAATGCCAGAAACTGTAGAAAGAATAGCAGTTTTAGATAGAACAAAAGAACCAGGTTCATTAGGAGAACCATTATACTTAGATATATGCAACATCTACAAAGGTGTTGAAAATGCTCCACTTATAGTTGGTGGTAGATACGGATTAGGTTCTAAAGATACTACACCTACTGACTTAAATGCAGTATTTGAAAACTTAAACTTAGAACAACCAGCTGACGGATTCACTATAGGTATAGTTGATGACGTTACTAACACGTCACTTCCAGCTGCAGAACCAATAAAAATATCTGCAAAAGGAACTGTAAGATGTAAATTCTGGGGATTAGGATCTGACGGTACTGTTGGAGCTAACAAACAAGCTATAAAAATAATAGGTGACCATACTGACAAATATGCTCAAGCATACTTCGATTATGACTCTAAAAAATCTGGTGGTATAACTATGTCTCACTTAAGATTTGGTGATACTCCAATCAAATCAACTTACTTATTAGATGAAGCTGATTACATAGCTTGTCACAACCAATCATATGTTTACAAATATGATTTATTAAAAGGACTTAGAAAAGGCGGAACTTTCGTATTAAATACTATATGGGACGCTGAAGGATTAGATGAACATTTACCAGCTGAAATGAAACAATATATCGCTAAAAATGATATACAATTCTACACATTAAACGCTGTTAAAATAGGACAAGAAATAGGTTTAGGAAACAGAATAAACATGATATGTCAAGCTGCTTTCTTCAAACTAGCTGATATAATACCAGTAGAAGATGCTGTTAAATACTTAAAAGAATCTATAGTTAAAGCTTACGGTAAAAAAGGTGAAGCTATAGTAAACATGAACTATAAAGCTGTTGATGCAGGTATAGATTCATTAGTAAAAGTTGATGTTCCAGCTTCTTGGGCTGATGCTGTTGAAGGCGAAAAACCAGAAGTAGATGAACCAGCATTCATAAAAGATATATTAAGACCTATGGTTGCTCAAAAAGGTAATGACCTTCCAGTATCTTCATTCTTAGGATACGAAGATGGTACATTCCCATGTGGTACAGCAGCATATGAAAAACGTGGTATAGCAGTTAATGTTCCAGAATGGAAACCAGAAAACTGTATACAATGTAATAGATGTTCATTTGTTTGTCCACATGCATGTATAAGACCAGTTCTTGTAACTGAAGAAGAATTAGCTCAAGCTCCAGAATCATTTGTAGCTGTTGATGCTAAAGGTAAAGAATTAAAAGGATTAAAATACAGAATGCAAGTTAGTACAATGGACTGTACAGGATGTGGAAACTGTGCTGACGTTTGTCCAGCTAAACAAAAAGCATTAGTTATGGAACCATTAGAAACTCAAGAACAAGAAGTTGATAACTGGGC
Source organism: Clostridium sp. 1001270J_160509_D11 (assembly GCF_015667935.1). Taxonomy (GTDB): domain Bacteria; phylum Bacillota; class Clostridia; order Peptostreptococcales; family Peptostreptococcaceae; genus Intestinibacter. Next base: position 2,412 of record NZ_JADPET010000119.1, read on the forward strand.
TTACGCTGTTGATACTAAGAAAGTTGCTCCAAAAGTTGACTTAATGAACCCTAACAGTGTTAAAGGAAGTCAATTTAAACAACCACTTATCGAGTTCAGTGGTGCATGTGCTGGATGTGGTGAAACTCCATACATCAAATTAGTAACTCAATTATTCGGAGATAGAATGATGATAGCTAATGCAACTGGTTGTTCATCAATTTGGGGTGGTTCTGCACCTTCAACTCCATATACTTGCAACCATGAAGGTAAAGGTCCATCTTGGGCAAACTCTTTATTCGAAGACAATGCTGAATATGGTTTAGGTATGAGACTTGCAGTTAAACAAATGAGAAATAAATTAGAAGATGATATGAAAGCTTTAATGAACGTTTGTGGTTCTGAAGAATGTTCTCAAGTATTAGGTGCTTGGGTAGATGCTAAAGAAGATAGTGCTGCTTCAGTACAAGCTTCTAAAGCAGTTGTTGAATTATTAAACAACGCTCAACCAGAAAACGAAGAAGCAAAAGCTTTAATAGAAAGTATAAAATCTAGAGAAGACTACCTAGTTAAGAGATCTCAATGGATCCTTGGTGGAGACGGTTGGGCTTATGACATTGGTTACGGTGGTGTTGACCATGTATTAGCTTCTGGTGAAGATGTAAACATATTAGTATTTGATACAGAAGTTTACTCAAATACTGGTGGACAATCTTCAAAAGCTACTCCACTTGCTGCAATGGCTAAATTCGCTGCTGCTGGTAAGAGATCTAGAAAGAAAGATTTAGGTATGATGGCAATGTCTTATGGTAACGTATATGTTGCTCAAGTTGCTATAGGTGCTGATTATAACCAATTCGTTAAAGCTATAGTTGAAGCTGAAGCTTATGATGGACCATCTCTAATCATATGCTACGCTCCATGTATAAACCACGGATTAAAATGTGGTATGGGTAAAACTATACAAAACGAAGCAGATGCAGTTAAATGCGGATACTGGCATTTATACAGACATAATCCTGAACTTAAAGAACAAGGTAAGAATCCATTCACATTAGATTCTAAAGAACCAACTGAAAGCTTCAGAGATTTCATACTTGGACAAGTAAGATATGCTTCTATAGCTAAACAATTCCCAGAACAAGCTGAAGAATTATTTGCTATGGCTGAACAATCTTCTAAAGATAGATTAGAAAGCTATAAGAGATTAGCTGATCAATAAGAATCATATTGTGTCTAATATAAAATAGAATTTATAAATTAGTTACTTATTATAACTAATTTAACATATAAAAAATGGCGAACCATTTGGTTCGCCATTTTGATATATAATTATAAGATTGATATATAATTATAAAAAATTTATTAAAATATATTATTTCAGTTCAATTGATTGAACTACAAATATCTCTTCTATTTGTTTTTCATTTAAATAAGTTTTAAATCCCCCTCCAAATATAGTGGCAGCTCCTATAGCGACATCATTTGAGTCAAATAAAGCAAGCTCGAATTTACGGCCTTCAAAAATATGTAGTACTTTATTATCACCTAAATCCATCGTTCTGTCTGAATCTCCATATATCTCATCAAATTGAGTTTCTTTTCTAAATAAATCATATTGGTCTAGACTTTTTTGTATGTCTATATCCTTATAATTTTCATTGGGAAATTTAGCTATAGCATCTTCTAATATATTTAATCCCCTAACATCAGTAAAGCCCATCATACGGCTATTCATTAATCCATTTTCCATTTTGTAGTCCCCCTGTAGTATATTTACTATGTATATACAATTATATAATATAGATATTTAAATCTAAAGATATTTTTCCTTTTTAAGGTAAATTTTGATGTTTATGATAAATAATATATATAAAATCTAAAAAATCTATTATAATTTTTGTAAGAGATATAATTTTAAGATTCTGGAGGTGCCTATGAATAAATATTATGAAGAAATAATCAATACTATAGGAAATACTTATAACCATTTTATAGATGTCTCTATAAATAAAGATTTATCAATATTTAATATAGAATTAGGCGAATTTGCCCAGATTAAATTAGAATTAATAAATATACAACAAAATAAAGACAAAGTCCTAGAAGAGATAAATAAGCAGAGTGAAATAATATTATTAGATGTTAAAAAGGTAGATAAAGGCTATGAGATACCTCTATATATAAATAATAAAGAATTAAGATATAAGGTTGTTTTATATTGCGAGGATATAATTTGTAGGATAAGATTTTGGGATTATAGCAAGATAAATATATCAGAAGACGAGAATAAAGATAACTATAGAGTTTTGTTAGCAGTTAAAGAAGCAAAAAACATATTGATGAAATACAAAATATTTGGGGATAATGGACTCAATTATATAGAAAGAGAGCTAATTAAATATGCTTTGCTGATACTTATCTTAAATTTATTACAATTAGAAAAACAATATAATCAAGAATTTTCACTAGATAAAGAAGATCTATTAAAAACAAACGATATAAATATAGAAAAAATTGAGTTAGAACAGGCATTAAAAGCACTTGAATTTTATAGAGATAAAGTTAAAGGGATAGATGAAATTAAAGAAGAAATAGTGATATACTTAAATAATTTAAAAGCATTGGGGAAAAATGATAATAATTATAATTTAAAACAATATAAAGAAAATAGATATAATTATCCTAATCATTGTTATTATTACCAACCTATTTATAGGATTTATTCAGATTTTTCAATAGCAATTAAAAATGCATGTAAAGATTTTGAAGATAAACATCAATTTCCAAATACTAAATTTGCTACAAATATCAATAACTATATCCAAAATAAAATAATTCCTATATTAAAACTAAATGAGTTTGAAGGAGAGTATCCTTATTTTATATATAAAGACTATAAGAAAATATACATTATATCTTTTGAAATAAAAGAGAATAAAGTTGTAATTAAATACGACGATAAGGATAAATCAAACCTGAAAATAAAATCACTATTAGAAAATATCGATTATAGAGAAATGAAGCCAGAAGACTTTTGTGTATATCTAACTTCAGAATGCTTAGATAAAGAGTCTGTAGGAGATTGCATAAATCAATTTATAGATGATTTGAGATTACATAAACAAGTAGAATTTGACCAATATGACGATAATATAATTGATAAACCATATAAGAAGAAAATAAGCATTTTAGAAAAGATAATTTCAAAATTTAAAAAGGAAAAAAATAAATAGCTTATGGATATACATTAATTTTAAATTTATATCTATAAGCTATTTTTTAAAATTAAATATTCTAATGGAACTCCTAAGCTAAACAATTTACAATATAAATTTGTATAGTATTTACACTTCTTAAAATAAATCTTGGCATAGTCGGTATTATTATACACCTTCCAAGTGCCACAATACTTAAAATCCTTTCCTTTATTATCAATAAAACCTTTTACATCCCAAATAGGGTAGCCTAAAAAAACTCCTATTTCGTGGGGTGTTTTTTGTAAAGATTCAAATCTATATTTAAGATAATTTAAATCACTGTCTAAATCGTTTAATTTATATCCATATGATTTTAAGAAATTATGTGCAGCTATAGAGGATAAATTTTTAGTTAACTTTATAGGTCTATACACATATATTAATGAAGAATTATCTCTTTTTAGTAGATTGATGAAGAAAACCCCTTTGCCGTTATATTTGATATTATATTGTGCTAATATTTTATCTAGTGGGTATGAATTATCACACTTAACCTTAAATAAACTACCACATTTAAAGCCAACTAATGTAGGTGAACAAAATTTGATTAATTTCTCTTGAAACATATAGCATACCTCCTATATATAGTATCAAAAGTAAAGTAAAATTTTATTCTAGAATTACAAATTTAATATAGCAAAATCGGGATAATTAAAATAAGAATTATTATCAATTGTTGTTGACAAATTTACCCAAAAGGTCTAATATATAACTATAAAAAATAAAAAATGATAATTGATATCGTTAAATAATGATTTTGATAATTATTATTAACTATCAATTATCCGTCACTTTAAAATAGTAAAATAAAAAGAGAGGGTGTGCATGTTATGTCATTAACTATGGTGAATATTGGCGAACAAAAAATAATTAAAGAAATACGTGCTAAAGAAAGCGTAAAAAGACACTTACAAAACTTAGGATTTATAGCTGGAGAAAAAATAGAAGTAATCTCTGAAAACAATAGTGGAATAATATTAATGATAAAAGGGTCTAAAATAGCTTTAAACAAAGGCATGGCAAACAAAATTATAGTTCAATAGTTGCACAATTTAATTGGGAGGAAATGTTTATGAGTAAGACGTTAAAAGATTTAAAGCCAGGGCAAAAAGGTGTTGTTCTTAACCTTGGTAAAAAAGGACCAGTAAGAAAAAGATTAATGGATATGGGAATAACTCCTGGTGTAGATGTAGAAGTTGTAAAAGTAGCGCCTTTAGGAGATCCAATAGAAGTAAACTTAAGAGGATATGAATTAAGTTTACGAAAAGATGAGGCAGAACATATAAATTTAAAATAGTTCTAAATCATATAAAATAAATATAGTATATAGCACTTATATAATTTAATATGACATTAAAAATCATGACGTAATTGGGGTAAAATGTAATAATATTTAGAGGAGAGACGAAATGAGTATAAGAATTGCGCTTGCAGGTAATCCAAACTGCGGTAAAACAACATTATTCAACGATATAACCGGCTCAAAACAACATGTTGGTAACTGGCCAGGTGTTACAGTTGAACAAAAAACAGGTAAATATAAAAAAAATAAGGAAATAGAGATAGTAGACTTACCAGGTATATATTCTTTATCTCCATATTCAGCAGAAGAAATAGTAGCAAGAGACTACATAGTTGATGAAAACCCAGATGTTTTAATAGACATAGTAGATGGTACTAATATAGAAAGAAATTTATATTTAACTTTACAAGTATTAGAAACTAAAATACCTACTGTAATCGCTTTAAATATGATGGACGAAGTTGAAGCATCAGGAACAAAAATAGACGTTAAAAAACTTTCAAAAATATTAGGTGTACCAGTAATCCCAATAGTTGCAAGAAATGGAAAAGGTGTAAATGAATTAATGGAAGCTGCACAAAAGATAGCTTCATCAAAAACACAAAGTAACGACTTAGAAGTATTTTCACCACAAGTTAACAACTATATAACAGAGATAGTGGGATTACTTGATGATAACGATAATCAAAATCACAAATCTAGCTCATATGAAATGTGGCAAGCAATAAAAATACTTGAAGAAGATGAAATAGTAATTGAAAAATTACCAGGAAATAAAAGAGCAAAAATAACTTCAATAGTAGAAAAAGCAAATAGTGACTTCAATGGAGACACAGAAGCTGAAATAGCAGACCAAAGATATAAATTCATATCAGAAGTAGTAAATAAAACAGTTAGCAAACCGCTTAAAGCAAACGGTCAAAGAAAAGAAACAACATCAGATAAAATAGATAAAGTACTTACAAACAGAATTATAGCTATACCAGCCTTTTTAGTAATTATGTATGCATTATTCTCAATCACTTTTGGTGAAGGACCTTTAGGTATAGGTGTATGGTTACAAACTATAGTTACTGATTTTTGGGATGGACCATTTACAGAAACTATAATGGGTGCAATAGAAAGCATGGGTGCTGCTGATTGGGCAACAGGACTTGTTGGCGATGGTATCCTTGCTGGGGTAGGAGGAGTTGTATCATTCTTACCACAAATATTAGTATTATTCTTATTAATGTCATTCTTAGAAGACAGTGGTTACATGGCGAGAGTTGCTTTCGTTATGGATAGATTATTTAGAAAATTTGGTTTATCAGGAAAATCTTTCATACCACTTTTAATGGGATATGGTTGTTCAGTACCAGCAGTTATGGCATCTAGAACACTTGAAAGTGAAAAAGATAGAAGATTAACTATAATGATAACACCTTTCATGTCTTGTGGAGCTAAATTACCAATATACTTAATGTTTGCTGCAACTTTATTTACACAATATAATCAAACATTAATAATTTACTCTATATATATGATAGGTATAGTAGTAGCAGTAATAGGAGCTTTAATATTAAGTAACACTTTATTCAAAGGTGAAACTTCAAACTTTATAATGGAGCTTCCTCAATATAGAATACCAACTTTAAGAAGTGTATTAATACATGCATGGGAAAAAGTTAAAGGATTCGCAATAAAAGCAGGAACAATAATCTTAGGATCAACTATCCTTATATGGTTCTTATCTAGTTTCAACTTCAGTGGAATGTGTGAAATGGATGAATCTATATTAGCTAGTATAGGTAGAGGAATACAATGGATATTTACACCACTTGGATTTGGTGAATGGAGAGCATCAGTTGCAGTTGTAACTGGATGGATAGCTAAAGAAAATATAGTTTCTACATTCGGTGTATTATTCGGTGCAGCAGATGCAGTATCAGAAGCAGCAGCTGAAGGTACAGCAGCACTTCCAGGATTATCAGCAGTATTCACTCAAGCAGCAGCATTCTCATATATGGCATTTAACTTACTTTGCATGCCTTGTTTCGCAGCAGTAGGTGCTATAAAGAAAGAAATGGGTTCTTGGAAATGGACTGGAATAACAATAGCATTCCAAATGATAACTGCTTATATAGTAGCATTCATCGTATACCATGTTTGTATGTTTATCTTTTAGATAAATTTCACTTAAATAAGTGTATAATGTATAAATAGGAGATGAATTAAAATGATCAATTGGATAATTGCAATAGTAGCGATATTAATAGTGGTTGCGACAATTGGCAATTTTATCAAAAAGTCAAAATCTGGCAAAAGTAGTTGTGGCTGTGGTTGTAGCAACTGTTCTTCAGCTGACAAGTGCCATGCAGATATATTAGCAGATTTTGTTTTATCTAGATTTGCAAAAGAAGATGAAAAATCACTTAATGAAAGTTTTGAAAATGCTGTAGC
>NZ_JADPET010000011.1 GCF_015667935.1 Clostridium sp. 1001270J_160509_D11
GGAATTATTCTTAGTGCTATAGCGTAATTGTTTTTTTGTTTATAAATATTTACTCTAGCTCTATGTCTATTAGGTAAGTGCAACTTATAATGACATGATATAATTTTGGATATTGTTTATTTTATTTATAACTTGATTTTTCATATATTCAATATAGCTTTCTTGCCATATATAATCGTATTGTCTTTCTTTAAATATCTCATTTAAAAAATTAAATCTGCTCATTTCAATTTCTTCAAAGAAGATAAATTTCCCTAATAAAGCAAGCTCAATATCTTCTAAACTATCAAATAGTATTTTATATTCTTCATTATAAAAACAATCTGACTTTAATATGTCACAAAAATCATCAAAAGAATTTATATTACTTTTTATAATATCGACCTTCTTATTTATATTATTTTCATTTTCTATTTTATCTAGTACATCTCTAAATCCATCATCACTTAATTTATCTTCTGTTAAAATAATTTTAGATTTTTCTTCTTTATCTATATCACATATTACAACAATATTTTCTATACTATCTTGCATAATACACGATTTTAATTCTTGTATAAATTTATTTTTATATAAACTTATATATTGGATTTCTTTTTCATCATCTATATTAAAGTTTTCTATTATTTTATTAATTGAATTTTCTACTTCTTGTTCTATATTGTCTAAATTTAAGTTGCTTTTTAAATAGTCCATTTCTTTTTCAAATATATAAAAATCTTTAAATTCGCCATCTATTATTGTTGATAATATTGTATTATTTATTACAATTTCAAATATATTTGTAAGTAAATCTCTATAGTCTAATTTATATCTTCTTGCATTTATATCAAGCAACATCTCTACTTCTTTTGATTTAAAATGATTACAGAATTTATTTTCTAGTTCTATAATTTCTAAATAATTTTTAATATAATATAATCCATTTAAATCATTATCTCCAAATATTAATGGATAATCTACACTTATTTTTATATCCTGAGCATTAAACTTCATATCATATATATCGAAAAAATTTCCAAACTCTTTGAGCAAAGTATTATTGTATGCGATTACTTCTGTATTATATTTATTTTGACATACTCTATTGTAAATTTGTTTTGTCTCTTCAAATAGATCTTTTAACTTTTGCTCTCCCATTTTAAAAATAACTTCTATAGAATTTTGTTTAAATAGCTCTATATATTTATCCATATTAAAATCATCTCTGAAATTTGCATCCATTGTATAATAAATCGATTCTAATAATTGTTCGCCGACTTCTACAGTTACTGATGTGCTGGAATTTCCACAATATTTCTGTATAGTTTTATTTAATAAACTTCCTATATCTTGTTGAATACTCAATATAAAGTTTTCGCTAAATTTTTTATTTAAATAACCCCACTTCAGTATATTTATTGTATAATCCTTTGTTATTATCCCTAATAATTTCATATTCTAAAGACCCCCTGTAAGCTTAAATTCTTTTGCAAAATCGTCTATAGCTCCCTGTATCTGAAACATTTCGCCCTTTTTATCTTCATAAGTCTTCTCTAGTATTTCTATAACTTCATCATCAGATATTAAGTCTAATACTTCGCTTTTAAAATAATAAAAAATCTCTTGCATATCGTTTATATTTTCAACATAATTTTCTTTATCTGTATAAGGAGGTGAATATACTATTTCTATAATTTTTTCTAGTGAAGATGTACTCGTTTCAATACGTCCTATTTTAGTTAGGGTTTCATTTGTGTGTTTCATAATATTATTTACATCATTTTCACTTAAAACAAGACCATAATTTATAGATTCATCATTTAATTTTATTAGTTTTTTACTAGATTTTTCTGTAAGATCTCTCATCGTAAATCTCAGCATCTTATTTTCCATAAATTTTTCACTCCTTTTTTTATTAAATGTATTGACTTTTCTTTTGTTTTATGTTATAGTATAATTGATATATTATATTTTCATACATTTATATATTAATCTCAATATATAAAATTGTCAAGTTGCATATTTTTATGCTCTTTTTTTATGTCATTTTTAACTTTTCATATAAATCTTGTATTTTTCCTTATAAATTTTATATTTTTAATTCCCTATTGTTTGATTGTTAGTATTAACTGTGCTATATTTAGAAGTTGTAGTATAAATTTTAAGTTTAAAAGAGGGGAATAAATATGAAATATAATACTGTAATTTTTGACTTAGATGGAACATTATTAAACACTTTAGAAGATTTAGGAGATAGTGTTAATTTTGCTCTTAAATCGTTTGGATATCCAACTAGAACTTATGAGGAAATCAGAATTTTTGTAGGAAATGGCGTAAAAGATTTAGTTACAAAAGCTGTTCCTGATGATACTGATGAAGAAACAACATTAAAATGTCTTCAAACATTTAAAGATCATTATAAAACTAATATGCAAAACAAAACAGCTCCTTATGATGGTATTATAGACTTATTAGAAGAATTAAATTCTAAAGGTGTTAAATTGGCAATAGTATCAAATAAATACGATTTTGGTGTTAAAAATTTAAATAAATACTATTTTAAAGACTTAATACCTGTTGCAATTGGAGAACGCGAAGGTATCAGAAAAAAACCAGCTCCTGACACATTATTAGAAGCTATGAAAGAACTAAACTCTGAAGAAAATAATTCAATCTATGTCGGTGATTCTGGCTCAGATATGTTAACTGCACAAAATGCTCATATAAAAAGTATTGGCGTTACTTGGGGATTTAGAGATGCTAAATCACTTCTAGAAAGTGGAGCTGACTTTTTAATCGATTCTCCAAAACAGTTATTAGAAATAATAGAAAGCGAAAACTGTATAAAAACATGTAATTAAATAAAACAATAAAAAGCAGTTAATCAATAGTAATTAACTGCTTTTTATTATTTTATTCATTATATTATTTACAATGTAGTATCTTTAGAATGTAGCGAGTTTATACTTTCTTTAATTTTGTCTATTGAGTCTTTATCAGAAGCTGATAATATATTTATGCCTATAGCTTCTTCCATAGCTTTTACAAGATTATAAGCTCTATCTAATAGAGCTATTATATCTTGATTTAAATCTTTAAAATCAAGCTTTCCATTTAAGTTAAACTTACCTTCACTTGGATTTTGTATAGCTTTTAATCTCGCCTGTATCTTCACTTGATTAAACTTAAATTCTAATTCGCTTAAAGTATTTCCTAAATTTGAATGAAGGTTAAATACTACAGCTGAATATAACTCAACTAATTCATCTAAATTTTCATCGTTATTTAATTTTAATTCTTCTTTTATATTAAAAGCTATCTTTTCTAATTCAAGCCCGTCTATATATCTTTGTGGAATATTTTCTATCTCTTTAACTAAACTGTTATATTTTTGTAAATCTAGAAGTCCCATATTCACTTTCATATTATATATCTCAGTTGCACTCATTTTATCTATCTCCTTACTTCATAAATAGTATTTAGTCAAATACTTATAATGTAATATTATAACCTCAATATATAAATTTCTTCCATAGTTATTTATTACAATAATTTTTATCTATCCAGTAAACAAAATAAGAGCACTACTCATAATTGAATAATGCTCTTATTAGTTATATTGTTATAAAGTTTAAATTAAAAGAATTATATGGCAATTTTATTTTTCTACTCTTAACATTTCAGCTTTTTCTTCTACTTCACCTTTAGCTAAAACTTTTACATCTTTGAAAGAGTCAGTATTACTTATTATTATTGGAGTTACTGTTCTATATCCAGCTTTTTGGATTTTATCTTTATCAAATTCAACTAATAAGTCACCAACTTTTACTTTATCCCCAACTTTTACATGAGTATCATAGTATTTACCGTTTAATTGAACTGTATCTAATCCTACGTGGATAAGTACTTCTACACCTTCGTCTGAAGTTATTCCTATAGCATGTTTAGTATCGAATACTACTGAAACAGTACCGTTTACTGGAGATACTGCTCTACCTTCTTCAGGTTCTATACCTATACCTTTACCTAACATACCTTCAGAGAATACTCCGTCTTTTACTTCACTTAAATCTATTGCTTTACCTTTTATAGGAGCATATAATACTCCGCTTTCTACTTTTACATCTGATTTAGCTTCTTGTTTTGGTTGTTCTACATTTTCTGATACTTTTACAGTAGCAGCTTTTCCACTAGCTATAAAGTTTTCTAAGTTTGATTTTATAACTGTAACTTTTGGTCCGTATACAACTTGTACACCATTACCTTTTTTGATTACACCTGCTGCTCCACTTGCTTTTAACATACCTTCATTTACTTTTGAAGGATCTTTAACTGTTAAACGAAGTCTTGTTATACAGCAGTCTAAGTCTGTTAAGTTTTCACTTCCACCTAAACCTTGAAGTATTAAAGCACTTAACTGATCATCTGCATCTCCTTGAGATGCATTTTGTCCATCTTTCTTAGCATTAACATCTGCTCTTGTATATAATTTAACTTCAGCATCGTCATTATCTTCACGACCTGGAGTTTTGAAATCGAATTTTTTGATTAAGAAACTGAATAAGAAGTAGTAAACTGCAAAGTAAGCTATACCTACAAATACTATGTTTATCCAGCTTGTTTTAGCATTCCCTTGAAGTATACCGAATAAGAATAAATCTATAAGACCTCCAGAGAATGTCATACCAACACCAACATTTAACATATGCATTAACATATATGCAGCACCTGCAAATACACAGTGGATTACATATAATATTGGTGCAACGAATAAGAATGTGAATTCAAGTGGTTCAGTTATACCTGTTAACATTGAAGTTAATGCTGCTGATAATAATAAACCTCCAACAGCTTTTCTTTTTTCTGGTTTTGCGCATTTATACATTGCTAGTGCAGCACCTGGTAAACCAAATATCATTAGTGGGAATTTACCAGACATGAATCTAGTAGCTTCTACACTAAAGTGTGTTACACTTGGGTCTGATAATTGTGCGAAGAATATATTTTGTGCACCTTCTATCACTTTACCTGCAACTTCCATACTTCCACCAACACCTGTTTGCCAGAATGGTAAGTAGAATACATGGTGAAGACCAAATGGTATTAATGCTCTTTCCATTACTCCATATAACCAAGTTCCTGCATATCCAGAACCTCTAACTAAATCACCAACAGAATAAATTACATTTTGTATTGGTGGCCATAAGTAGAACATTGCTATACCTACTACTAAGTAAACTAATGCACTTATGATTGGAACAAATCTTGTTCCACCAAAGAATGATAATACTTGTGGTAATTCTATTTTATAGAATCTATTGTGAAGTGCTGAAACACCAAGACCTACTATAATCCCCCCAAATACACCCATTTGAAGAGATGTCATCCCTAATACATCTGTTGTAGATCCATTTAACATGCTGTCTGCTCCACCATGAACAGCTATCATTGCACTAACTGCAGCATGCATAATGAAGAATGCTAATGCACCTGATAATGCTGCAACTTCTTTTTCTTGTTTAGCCATACCAATTGCTACACCCATTGCGAATATAATTGGTAAGTTTGTAAATACTACATTCCCTGCTGCATTTAATACAGTTAATATGTTGTATATAAATGTTCCAGGTCCCATAATGCCCATTAACCCATATGTGTTAAGCATTGTTTCATTTGTAAATGATCCCCCTATTCCTAGGAAAAGACCAGCTACTGGTAAGATTGCGATTGGAAGCATAAATGATCTTCCGACACGTTGTAAGACACCAAAGATTTTGTCTTTCATTTTCTAATTCCTCCTTTTTATGTATATATTTTAATAATAATAGCGTATATTTACGCAATAAATTTATTTCTAACTAGTAAATTTGAGCAAATAAAAAGACCTAATTAAAAACGTAAATCTTTTTAGATTACACTTATTTTTATAGATATTTACATAATATAAAAATCTAAATATAGCATTAAACAAAATATATCTATATAAATATGTGTAATATTTTACCCCTTTAAATTAGGTCTTGCCTGCATTACCAGTCACAATCCAAGTTATTTATTTGTCGATATCCTCCTCAGGTGGATAGTTAAAAACATCATCTCTTCCCCAGTAAGATTTAAATTGTATTTTTGTTGTATATACTCTTTTATTTTTTCAGCACAACCATAGTCTTTGCTGTAATTATCTCTTATCATTCTTTGTAATTGGAAGTCTGTATCTTTAGTCGGCTTATTGTTAAATAATCTCTGTGAGAAATATTTTAAATGAGTTATAAACCTACCAAAGTCCAATGAATCTTCATCCAATTCCACTTCATAATAATCTCTAACTATTTCAATAACTTCTTGCATAAAAGTAGTTATTTTTATCATACTAGTCATATTTGTATCTAGTTCAGCATTTACAATATGTAGAGCAATAAATCCTGCTTCATCAACAGAAAGTTCTATTCCATGATTTTTTTTGATTATTGATAAAGACTCTTTTCCTAGCTCATATTCTTGTTGATAAAATCTTTTTATATCCCAAAGTAGAACATTACTGTATTCTTGATTTAGCTTTTTTCTCTCTATTGCAAAACTAAGGTGATCAGTTAAAGTAATATAAATATTATCATTTAGTTTTTTATCAAGTTTCGATTTTATATTGTCTATAATTTCCGTAGATGTATCTATATATTCTTTAGGCACCTGACTTATTAACTCTTGTAACTTATTTGAAGTAACTTTATCATCTATTTTATAAACTACCTCAACTTTGTCAGAGTTTATCCATTCCCCAGGCTTTTTTTGAAAACCAATCCCCAGTCCTCTTATTATTACTTGATTTCCACTCTGATCAATAGAACTAATAAAGTTATTATTAATTACTTTTTTTACTCTATACAATAACCTCACCCCCTATCTGAAAAACATACATTATATTAAAAAAGACCAACAAACATAGGACATCTGTAATATCCCTTATGTAGTTGGTCTTGCCTGCATTACCAGTCACAATCCATAAATATTAAAATTTATCTGTTTTTCTAAATTAAGAATAACATTTTCCCACACTATTTGTCAACAATTTCTTCCAAATTTTTAAAATTCTTTTTTGTTATAAATTGATAGCGAAACTTTATATGATATAAATACTGCTAATATAGTTAATAGCACTAATCCTAGCACTCCAAACTTCATCAGAATTTCTAAATTAGATGGACTTGGCATAGTTATATTTGCTTTTTCTGATATTTTGACAATAGCACCTACTAATATAGCCGGTATAAATAATATCAGCATCATAACTATTCTACCTTTTTCAACCCCAGTTTTAAATACAACTGGAATTATTATAGAAAATAATATAGCGAATACACATGGTACTACTATTGAAGTTACTATTATCTCATTCATACCTGTATCTAATTTTGCAATTTGATTTATAGCTATAGATGTTGTAATTCCAACTACTATACCTATAATAATTGATATTGTAAAAAATATATACTTAGATATTATAATATCTTTTCTATTTATATTCATTGTCAAAGCGTATTTATCCCATTTTGCATATTCATCATAAGACATTGTAGTTATAACTTGCATACTCAACATCAAAGTTATCATAGTTCCAACAAAAGTTCCGTTTTTCAAGAAAATACCATATGCTATGAAAAATATAAGTACTAATACTAATTGCTTCATATAATTTTTCATATTTAATATATCTTTAATTAATAATCCCTTCATTATTTATCCCCCCTAACTGTGAATAAAATAATTTCTTCTAGATTTGTTTTATCTACTATAAATTCTTTATTTTCATATTTATTTTTATTATTTACCATAACTTCACATCCAAATGTATTTTTTCTTATTCCCACTATATCTTCTTTTGATATCTTATCTATATCTTTTTCACTACATTTTACTATACCGTAGTCATAAATCAGCTCATCTTTATTTTTACTAAATACTATCTCTCCATTATCTAAAAATGTTATATAATCTGCGACTTTTTCTAAGTCACTTGTTATATGTGATGCTATAAGCACGCTACACTCTTCATCTTGTATATAATCTAAGAATATATCTAAAATTTCGTCTCTAACTACTGGATCTAGACCACTAGTCGCTTCATCTAGAATTAAAATTTTTGCACTATGACTTAATGCTACTGCTATAGATAATTTCATTTTCATTCCTCTTGAAAATTCTTTTATCTTTTTATTATCAGGTAGTTTAAATTCATTTACATATTTAAAAAATTTATTTTTGTCCCAATTAGAGTATATATTTTTCATTATTTTATCTATATCACGTATTTTTAAATTGTCGTGGAAATAACTTTCATCAAATACTACAGATATATTATTTTTTATTTCTACGGAGTTTTCTTTGAAATCTTTTCCAAATATTTTTATATCACCTGAATCTATATTTATTAAACCTAAAATAGCTTTTATTATAGTTGATTTTCCTGCACCATTTTCTCCTACAATACCCATTATTGTACCTGTCTCTAGTTTAAAAGATATATCTTTTAATTTAAAGTTGTCATATGATTTATTAAGATTTTTCACTTCAATTGCATATTTCATATTAATCTCCTCCATATTTTTAATATACTTATTATTCTTCCTCGTATAAAAGCTTCAAGATTGATTCTATCTCTTCATAATCTATTGAACATTTTTTAGCTTCATCAACTGCTTTTGATAAATATTCTTCTATAATCCTTAATTTTTCTTCTTTTAGTAGCTCCATATTCGTACTTTTTACAAAACTACCCTTTCCAACTACGGAATATATAAATCCACCTCGCTCTAACTCTTCATATGCACGTTTTGTAGTTATTACGCTTATATGTAATTCTTTCGCTAAATATCGCATTGATGGTAGCGAATCACCAGGCTTTAATTTTCCACTTATAATCATATTCTTTATCTGAGTTGTTATTTGCTCATATATAGGTTTATCACTGCTATTGCTTATTATGATCTCCATATTATCACCTCTTTATGTATATATTGTATATACCCTATATATACAATATATACTTTCATATATACTTTGTCAAGCTAATGAAAAAAATTTTTATTTACTTCTATTTGTTTAATTTTATCTTTGTAGATTTTATATACACAGTTTCTGAATTAAAATTTATAAAATGGTTAAAAATTAATACTATAAGGAGGTAATCTATATGAAAAAATTTATTTTTAGTCTTATATATACAATTCCTGTTGTTCTTTTAGTAGTTGCATTAGGCAATAATTTATCAATTGATAATCCATTTTTAGAACAACAAACTAAACAAGAATCTTACTCAAAACGAGATTCTTCTGATACAAAAGAAACATCCATCAATAAAACTACTAAAAACGACAGTAGCCTTGAAGATAAAAATAAACTACATAATAAAAATCAATCTGATACAAACAATAAAACAAAAGACAACAGTAAAAAAGATTCTAGCTCAAACATTACAATACCAAAGGAATCAGATACATTGACAAATATATTAGTTATCTGCACTGTTCCTAGTGATAATTCTTTTGAAAATCCACCTGATAAGTTTTCAGTTTTATCATTAGATAGTGCTAATAATAAAATTTCATTTATACCTATTCCTCTTGATACATATGTAAATATACCTAATGTAGGATATAAAAAATTAGGTGATACATATTCTTGGGGCCAAAATACAGACTTGCTACTAAATGCTATCGAAACAAAATTCAATGCTCATATAACTAAAGTAATTGAAATCAATGCTGAGTCTCTTTCTGAAATGTCAGATAAGCTAAATGAAATGGGAATAGATATGACTGAAGAAAAGCTATTAAAATATCTAAACGAAACAAAAGTATCTAAAGATATGGCAGAAGATATTAAATCAATACCTATCTTTAAATATCCAAAACTAGTAAGTTGTATGAAACCATACATAAAAACAAATATGAATACAGCTAGTTTAATAAAATATGGAATCATAACTTATAAAATTGTTTCACATAAAAGTTAATACAATTTAACCTTCCCTCACTAAAAAATACTCCATCTTAAGCTATTTTAATTTCACTTAAAATGGAGTATTTTTAATTTTTATTTAAATTTACTTAAATAGTCACCGTTATAATTATAAAATGTAATATTGCCTCCAGATGTACTATCTGGCATATATTCCATTCTAAATAAATCTGTAATACCACTTTGTCTTAGTGATGCCTCTTTCATATAATCATTTATATATATATTATCATTTGATAACATTGCATTATAATAATTTTCCATATATCCTGACCATATTTGCCCCATATCAAACTCTGACATATTTTGAGATACATCATTATCAAATTGGCGTCTACATTCTTCTTTTTGGAAGTTATAAATATCATAACCTTCCTCTTGTGATATATCACTGTAAAGTGTTGTTTGGTTATAAGTATAAGTCATACCATCATAGTCGTATTCATATCCCATTGCATAATATATTGTATTGCTACAATCCCTTTGAAGTATTAATTCATTTCCTTCCATCTTATACATTCTTAGATAAACTCCCATTCCCCCATCACCAGTTTGATTTACATAGTTTTCAATAACTAAATATTCTCCTTCATCATAGCTTTTTGTAAATACATTAAAATTATTATTATAATTGAATTCCAACCAAGTCAAAACAGGCATGTCTTCTATATCACTTTCTAATTCTATTACTTGATTATTCTCTATAGTATAAACTTCTATTTTGTATTTATCTGTAAAATTATCACCAAATGATTCTGTTTGTTTTATTGTAACTATCATTTCATTTACATAATCTTTATTTAAATCTCTGAAACTTATATCTGAAATCCCATCTTGTAAAAACACCTCTCCATACGAACTTTGTCCTGAATTAACTAAATTGACTTGTGTTAAATCAGCTATTCCATACTCAGGTATAAGTGTATTTATTATGAAATCGTCATATTCCTTAGTGCTTAAATTATTTATAATATTATTATTTCCTGTACTATTACACCCCGATACAAAAAAGCATAGTGAAATAAACATAATGCAGATAATTTTTTTCATATTTATCCCCCCAATAATATAGACTCTATATTTAAAACTCTTAAAAAATAATCAAAAAGCCTTATATAATCTTATTAAATTGACTATACAAGGCCTCTATTAGTTAAAATTTATTTATAATTTTATACCGCAACATGGACAATATGTTGAAGTTTTATCTATATTTGATAAGCATCTCTTACATTCTATATATTCTGTATTATCAACAGGTATTTCAACTTTTTGGCCACATTTTCCACAAAATCTATCTTCCGGAGTTAAAATAGCTCCACAACTACACTTGATACCTTGTAATTGCTTATTAAATTTATCTATTTTAACTTTAGAATCGTAAATAACATGATCAAATCCTATTATCGATTCACATTTTTCATTTATTTCTTCATTATCAAGTAACCCTTCTCGTACTTTTTTATATATAAATATTCCTAATTCCAAAAGTGCCTCTTCTTTTCTCAAACTCGCATCTTCTACACTTTTATTTAATTTATCTATCTCTCTAACAATTTCTTGTCTATTAGCCACAATTATTTCCCCCTATCTAATCAACTTTTTTGTTCTATAACCGATATACATACAAACAAAACTCAATATAAGTGTGACTATAAGTGTCATTATACAACTAGTTCCTATATATCCACTCATAGTTGTGCCTATAGAGTAATCACCTCCTGATGCATATTCATCAAATAATGAATAAAGTCCGCTACTTAATTTGCTCAAATCTCCACTAAAAATTATTTTAGAGAAATATGATAATAAAACCATTATACTTGTATAACAAATGCTATACATAGCGACTACACTATTTCTTCCTTCACCATATCTAGTTTTGATACTTCTCCCCATGACAACCAAAACTATAATCGGTACTATTATCAGTACTGCTATTCCACCTTGTGACAATATATTTGTAGATGTTATAACTGCATGAAAACTTACAAATTGTATAACTAATAATATCCATGGACTTAACAATAAAAAACCAATTATTAACCCAAGAAATAGTCCTAATCCAATATTATAAGGAACTAAATTCCAAAATCCTGAAGCATACATTGAAAAATATTGAGTATTATCCAATCCATTTACAACCATATATACAAATATAATTACAACTGGTGCAATAGTAATTCCTAATATCATTTTTAAAACCGTATTAAAATTATGTCTAAATATATTAGAAAGTGTGCCTATTGTTTTAGAATTTTCTTTTTCTAATGCCATCATCATTGCTATAAATGAAATAATAAATGAATTTAGAAATACACTTAAAATAGAATAATATACAACTCCTTGTGTTATTTGATATCTTGCAAATAATGATATAACCACCATAATTACTGAATATGATAAAGCTCCTAATGTAGCCATCGGTAATGATTGATATCTTCTTTCTTTAAACATTATTCTTGTCGCTAATACTATTAAGCATCCAGATATAAATGGTGCTAAAAATGTTCTAAGAGCTAGCTTTACAGTAACCCCAGAAAATGTAAATACCATTTTGGGAACTGACATAGCAGTCAAAGTCATAAGAAATAACTTTGGTGTAGATAATCCTGCTAAACTAGATATTCCAATTACTGCTCCTATATTTACTCCTACTAGTGATAATATTAAAGTAATGAGTAATGGAAATAATGCAACAAATATAACAGATGCTAATCCTGTTAAAAATGCTGTCTTTATATTATTTTGAAAAAATCCAATATAATCAAAGTTTTTTAGTCCAAACTTAATATCTTCAAAAAATTCTGGCAAACTCACAAACATTTTTCTAGCATCTTCTGCTAATTCTTCTGCTCCAAAATCTACTTTTTTAATCTTATCTATATAATCAGGATTTCCTAAAGTATTAAAATTTTGATTTTGTGTATTGTATCTAGTTCTCATCCTAACTTCACTCAACAGATGACCACATTTAGGACAATAAGTCTGTGATGTTTTTATAGGATTATTACATATATCACAAAAAGAATTTTTATTTTCTGTAAGCATCAATCTACTTTGTAAGTTATTTAAGTTTTCCCCATCTTTGCTACAGTAATTACAATAATCTTCGTTTTGTTTTCCACATTTTGTACAAAACCTCATATGATATCTCCCCTTTCTAACTGCTCTTTACTATTTTTATATATATTGCTTACTTAGTATTTCCCAATTTTCTAATCTATCTAATTTATAACTACTTCCTGATTGTTTCACAATATAATCAGCATATTCTCTTTGTAATCTGTAAGTTTCCTCTTCTGGATTATATATTTCCCAATCGACAGTATAAGTTATGCTATATACTCCATTTAATACTTTTTTTGCAGATACTTTATCAAATCCTCTTAAACTTATTGTTATGCCCTTTTCATATGCATGTGGTATTGATTTTTTATATTGATTATATGCATTTCCACCAGTTGTCAATTCTCCACTTATTATGCTAAAATCCCCATAATTCATTGCATCTACATAATCATTAAAATATCCTGACATAAAGTAAGTAATATCGTCTAATGGAATACTTGATGATGAACTTTGAGTTGTATCGTTGTTTTTACTAGATGAATTATTCTTAGTTGAGCTATTGTTTCTAGTAGTAGTCTTATTTTTTACTGTACTAGAGCTGCTATTTCCATTAGTAGCGCTTTTTGATTTAGAATCATCTTTAAATGATATCTTCAATACTTTTAAAATCTTATCACCGCCATAAATATTTAAATTTGTTCCCTGTTCCTTAAGCCCTACAATACTACATTTATTATTGAGTTTAACTACATTTGCAATACTGCTGTCATCTAATTTATAGCTTAAGTCTAATTTATCACTTGATGAATTAATTTTAGGCTCTATAATTACAGTTTTATTTACACCAAATACATATGTGTCGCCTTCCATCTCATACTCACCATCTACAACAACATCTTCTATAGAAACATCTTCACTAAATACACTTTCTTTTAATAAAATAAAACTTCCTCCAAGTACTAAACAAATAGACACTACGATAGCAATTATTTTCATTAGATTTTTAGAATCTCCACCATGTTGTGGAGTTTGTTCACTATATATATAGTCATTATCATTAAGGGCTTTACCACAGTAAGCACAATAAGTTACACCCTCTTTATTATTTGTTCCACAATTTTTACAAATCATTTAACTCTCACTTCCCCTAAATTTATACTAATCTTGTTCCACAATGACTACAGAATTTTGCACCTTGCTTTAGCGGTGTTTTACAATTAGGACACATATCTGAAGTTTCATAATCTTTTATATCATCTTGTATAGTTTCAGTATAGTTTTCGCCATCATCAACTAAACTCTCTGAAGTTCTATCAGTATATACTAAGCTTTCTGTATTTACGTCACTATTAAACAAGCTATCTGTCATTAAATTTTCTGTCTGTAAATCTTGATATATATTGGGATTTAATTGTCTATTAAAATCTTGTTCTGAATTTTGGTTAGTATATTGTGTTTTATTTATATGTTGATTTGGATAATTATTGCTTAGCCCTTCTGTAAGATCAAATTCCTGATTTGGGCTGACATATGGTCTAGAATTTGGTGCTCTATAATTTTTAACTCTGCTATCTTGAAAATGTGGTTCATATTGTTGATTTCTTATACTCTTAATTGTATTCTGTCTTTGTTTATTTTTCTTATGATTATCTACAAAAATCCATATAAGGGTTCCTATTATTCCAACAACCCCTACAATTGTTAAAACTATCCCTATTGTATACATATTATTCCTCCCCTTTTAGATCCATCCATTTGATTCTAATTCATCAATCTTACCTCTCAACTGTACTACTTCCGCTGTATTTTCTCCATTTGGCGCATATTGAACTGCTAAATTATAGTTGTCTATTACTTTTTGATAATCTCTGCTTTCTTCACTTTTATTTCCTTCAGATTCTATATATACATATGCTAATTGCACATAACACCTATATTCTGATGGATATTTTTCTTCCATCTGTATAAATACATTTTCTGCTGATACTAAGTCCCCACTTTGTTGATATGCATATGCTAAAGTTATTTCGATTTTTATATATATTTGCAATTGAAATATAACACTCAGATTTTATATTTTCATTTTTAGTTGTATTTATTATGTTTTTATATCCACTTATTGCTGATGATATATTATTTGATGCTTCATCAATTTCACAATTTATATAGTTGATATAATCATCATTTCCATCAGGTATACTATTGATTATTTCTTGAGCTTTTTCTATCTGATTATCTTTGACATAGGCTTTTGCTAAATCTGCCTTAAATTCATTAATTCTATCATTGTAGTTTTCGTCTTGAGATGCTAAATCGACTGTTTTTGAAAAATATTCTATTGCTCCTGTCCAGTTTTCCTGCTTATAATAAGCATTTCCCATTACAAAATTATATTCAGGATTATCTATTATTTTATTATTCTTGTTAGAATAATCTATTAAATATTCTAAATAGAAATCATAATTACCTTGTTTATAGTAAACATTTGCATTTCCTATTACATATGCTGGGTCATCTGAATTTATTTCCCCAGCTTTTTCGAAATTACTTTGTGCTTCTTCTAAGTTTCCACTTTTTAAACATTCTGTACCCTCATTTATTAACTTGTCATATTTAGATATTTTTTGATTAAAAAATGTTTTTGTACCAAAAATTATCGCTCCAACAGCTATACAAATTAATAACACCTTTGAGGTATTTTTAATAAATTTATCTCTTTTTTGTTTTTTATATGACTCGTTAAAAACATATATATTTTTTAAGTCATACAAAAGTTCATTTACATTTTGATATCTTTTATCAGGTCTATTTTGTACACATTTATTTACTATATATTCAATTCCCTGAGATAAATGAGGATTATAAATTCTCATAGGTCTAAAATCATATAGTAAATCATTTGGATTCATACCTGTTAATAAGTAGTATAAAGTAACACCTAAAGAATATATATCTGTTCTTTCATCAGTTTGACTTTTTCCATATTGTTCGGGTGCTGCATATCCTCTTGTCCCCATATAACTAGTATCACTTAAACTATCTGTTTTAAATTCTCTAGCTATACCAAAATCTATTAATTTTACTGTATTATCTGGGGCTATTATTATATTTTCTGGTTTCATATCTCTATAAATTATTGGATTTGGCCTTTGAGAATGTAAATAAATTAACACTTCACATAATTGTTTTGCCCACTCTACTACTAATCCTTCTGCAAATTGGCCAACTTGTTTTAATTCTTTATCTAGAGCTATACCCTCTATATAATCTTCTATAATATATAAATAATTTTGGTCTTGTTCTATATCGATAATTCTAGGAAGTGAAGGATGGTTTAATTTTTTAAGAATGTTTGGCTCTGCTAGTAAATCATATCCTTGCCCTCTTTTTTTATTTATTACTTTTATTACCCATAATGTTCCTAATGATATATTTTGAGCTAAATATACACTCCCCATACCTCCTTGACCTATCTTTTTAATTATTTTGTATTTATTAAAAAGAATATTCATCGCTTATCCCACTTATGAAAACTCTCTTCTGTTTAAAGTTAATTGCATGTATCTATTTCTAAAGTTATATTATCATCATTACCTTCACTATATGATGTTATATTAATTATGTCAATAATATCTGAACATCTATCTGAAGCTTTAGTATAATGTTTTTCTCTGTCATCTGTATAATTTGTTAAATACGCTCTATCTGACCATAATCCACTTAAATCATATTCACTTAATATATTTTTTAGATAATCTATAAACTCAGATTCATCATCAAATTCTTCATATATATTTTCCATTTCACCAGATACTATATATTTATCTATTTCTTCTTCACCAAGTCTATTTCCTCCCCATAGGTACTTATAATATATAATTTTTCTCCGTCAAATTTATATATATCTAAAATTTTATATTCTTGATCTTCATCCCCATTATTTACTCCTAATCCACTTCCATATTCTAAACATAAATATTTATCTCCATTTAAATTTTTTATAAATAAATTTGCGTTAGCTTCATATTTATTAGTTAAAAACATTTCATATGTCACATAATCTCCTGGTTCTTGTGAATTATTAAAACAGTATATTGGTACACAATTTACATCATTATCATTTACTGTGTAAACTTCTATAGCTAAATTTTGATTTTCAACTCTAGAAACTATCATTTCATCAGTTCCATTGTTATCTAAATCATCATATATTATTCTTATTATTCCGCCATAACCTGAACTAATTATATTATTTGAACTTTCAGTAAGAGAATAGTTAAACTTTGTATTTGAAATCATACCATACTCTGCTTTTAATTCATCTTCCAATGATTTATATAAGTCCTTAGATAAATCTGTACCGTTTTGTAATGTATCTATATTTGTTTCAGAATTATCATTATTAGCCAAGTTTGTATTGTTTTGCTCTGGTGTTGGTGGCAATACATCTTTACCAGTTTCCTTTATATATTCATTTCGTATTGCCTCATATCTTTGTTTAATTGCCTCTATATCAGATACATTAAGCATTGCATTACTCGCAACATTGTATATGTTTTGTGCAGCATCTTCTTTATTTTGCTTTTTATACGTATCCATAAGACCTACATAGGCCCTGTCTTTCTTCTTATCAATAGTTATAGCCTTATTAAATGCCAGTACTGCTTCTTCATATTTATCAGTTTCTAAAAGTTTATATCCGTAATTTACTTGTTTGTTATATTTCCCAAAGTTGTCTTTTAATACTATCATACCAACACCAACTATCGTTATAATAGTGAACAAAACTAATAATTTTGTTTTCAACACTTCTCCCCCTTTATAGTTTTATAATTTAATACAATAAATTTATGCCTATGATAGTTATTACTAAAAAAGTTAAAAGCAATATACATCTAATAACTTTATTTGCTTTTTCATTTTTACTGCCTTCTATTTCTATTAAAAGTGCAGTTATATTATCTATTCCACCCTTTAATAGTGAATTATCTACAATAAAACTAACAGCATTATCTGTAGTACTACTATTTCTTATTATATTTTCAATTTCATTATCATTTAATAAATCTGATACACCATCACTACAAATTAAAAATCTATCTCCTTTATTTATTCTAAACAGTATCTTATATGGTGATATATTTCCATTTTGTGTTGATATACCTAAATATTGAGTTAATATATTTTTTGAGGGACTACTTTTCATTTCATCTTTGCTTATAATTCCTGATTTATAAAGCATCTGTGCTTTTGTATGGTCTTTAGATAGTTGTATAATTTCATATTTTGAAATAAAATAAATTCTACTATCACCTAAATTATATATATACATATAATCTTCATATATAATTATTAATGCCATTGTAGTTCCTATGCAGTCTTTGTTTAATTTTGATGTAACTTCACAAATTCTTTCATTAACATCCTCTATATATTCATCTATATGTTTCTCTATAGTTATTCTTCCTGAATAATTGAATACTTCTTTTTGATATTTTGAAAGTATTTTAACAGCAATATAAGATGCAATTTCTCCTAAGTCTCCTCCACCCATGCCGTCGCATACTGCATAAACCTGTATTTTATCATTAGTATTTATATTGAAAAATAAATTCTTTTTTTCATTTGGGTCTTCTTTAAATTCTCCATTTAAATAGAAGTTATCTTCATTATTTTTTCTTTTATTTCCTTTATGGCACCCTACAGATGCCGAAATATTAAACATTCTCATACTATCATTCCTTAAAATAGAGTCATTATTATAAAAAATAATAACAACCCTATTATTTAAATATTAGTTAGAAGATATGGAGCTAGCCATATCTTGATCATTTTGTTCTACTTGTTGGGCTATATTTTCTATTAATGAACCTAGATTATCTACTACCTCTGGAAATTGTTTTAAACTTTCTTGTAATTCTTGATATTTAGCAAATAAGCTATCTTGTGCTGCACCATCAAATACACTTTCTAAATTTTCTATTTCAGAATTCAAATAATTTAAAATATCGTTTATTTCCTCTGCTTTAGCATGGAAATTAGCCCCTGCTTGTTTCATCTCTGGTATGCTATACAATATTCTATCTGCCATCTTTCTACCCCCTAAAAATATTTATTTTAAATTATTAGATTTATATCTAATAATCTTTTACTATATTACAGTTGTAATGATTTTAATGTTGTTTGAATTAACTCATCTAGTTTTTTATAGTCTTCCTGTGATGACTTTATGCATTCTTTAAAATGATTTAATATTTTTATGTGAAGTTCCATATTATATTTCCACTTATTATCGAAAGTATTAAAAAATTCCTCACTTGCAGCACTATCCCAGCCAGATGTTTTTAATATATCGATACTTTTATTTAGTTTATTTAAAGTTTCTTCAAATAAATCTATACTTTCTTGATATTTAGATATAGTATATTCAAATGCATCAAAATTCACTTTTAATATTTTAGACATCATGCCCCCTCCCTAAATTCCAAATTTATTAAGTATTTCACTTTTATCCACAGCTAACTTTTTATCACTTTGTGATTTTTCAATATCTCCCATAGCTTCGTATATCTGCGCTCTCAATAAATAAGCTTCTCCAATATTATCAGATATAGCCAGAATATAATTAGCCATTTCCAATGCTCTTTCATAATTCTCTAATTCTTTATATATAATTCCTCTATAGATAATTAAGTCCAAGTTATCTGGATAGTCTAAACTTCCTTGTCTTAAAATACCAACTGTATTTTCATAATAATCTTTACAAGAGTTTTGACCATAAAGCGCTTTTATTACTTGACCTTTTAGGAAAAGAGCTGAATAATAATATATTCCTTCATTTTTATATTCAATTATTTCATCTATATATTTTTGTGCATTTAAATAATCATTTTCACTTATATAGATCATAATTAAATAAAATGAGCTATCTTCATTAAATTCATCTTTATTTAAGTCAATTATTTGTTTTAGTGTATTTTTAGCTTTTTGTACTTCATTTTGTGATAAGTAAATCTTAGCTTTTTCATTTAATACAATTTTACTGTTATTATTTTTAAATACAGTTTCTAAAATCTCCAATGCTTCTTGTATTTTTTGTTGTTCCTCAAACAAAATCACCTTATCGAATAAAAATCCTTCATCTTCAGGAAACATTGCCATTGCACTTTGTAGAATTTGCTGTGCTTCTTGGAGTCTGTTGTTTTCTATTAATATTAAAAATTTTAAATGATATCCTTCAAATAAATCGGGATTTATTTGTATAAATAAGTCTAAGTTTTCTAATGCCTCTTCAATTTTGTCCATTCCTATTAATATTTCTATCTTTCTCAACATAATATCAGCTCTAAATTTATCTTTTGACAAAGCCTTATTATAGTATTTTAATGCTTTATAGTAATCTTCATTTTCTTCACATATAATTGCATAATTTATAAAAATATCTATATCTGAAAATCCTAAACTAATCGCTTTTAAGTATGCTTCCTTGCCATCTTGTTGATTACCTTGTAAAAATTTAATATTACCTAGATAGAAATATGCCTTTGCATTATCTTTATCTATCAATAATATATTATTTAAACATTCCTCTGCACTTATAAAGTCTTCTAGCATTATATATGATTCACTTAACCCAAAATATATATCTATATCCATTGGATTTTGTTTTTGTGCCTCTTTATACTTATTTATAGATTCTCTATAATTTCCTACACTATAAAGTACTTTAGCTTGATTTATATATTCTTGTGTTATCACTATATTCCCCCCTTAGAATATTTTAAGTTTTTCTATGTTCCAAAATTATATAACTTATATCTATTTAAACTTGTGTTAGCTTGAGGATTTAAGTTTATATACCTAATGTTTGGAATATTGTGCAATGGGATATTTAAATTATTTATAATGTGATTTTTTGATTTTTTAGCGGAAAAATAATCATCTTTATATGACTTTATAGAGCTTATTACTTCACCTATTGGATTAACTTTCATAGTTATAGTGCCTATATCTCTACTCATATTTGAAATTTTATTTAAAGTATTTATATCGTCTATACCTATTCCCTGACTAAATCTTTTTATTAAATTAGTGGATTTATCTAATTTTGTTAAATCATCTTTATTAAATGGTTTTGTACTGATTAGATTTTTATAAAATGAAATATTTTTGTCATATGCCTTAATTTCACTTATTTTATTTTTAGTAAAGTCTTTTAAATTTTTAAATAAAAAATATGAACTTATAACTTGTGTAGTTCCTCTTCCTATTTTTTCACCTATTTCTCTATTACCGATTGTTGCTGATGTGACTTTTCCACCTATATACTCACTTGCATTTATATGATCTTTGTTGTCTATTTTATCGGCTTTAGCGTTGTTTTTAGTAGTATTAAATTCTTTTAATGCTTTTACATCATAAATATATTTTGTTATTCCTTTATATCCTAACCATATAGTAGCGGCGATTCCACCTAGTGCAGCTATTATCCATGCTCCAGAACCAACTGCAGCTGCTATTAATAGAGTTGCTGCTGCTACAGTTGTAACGCCATCTTTTAAGATGTTAATCCAGTACTTTCCGCCCTTTTCATAATAAAAATCTTTTATATTGTATTTTAAGTTTCTAAAATTAATATTTATCGCCTCTCTGAATTGTTCTGTAGTGCATCCTGTTATTAATTTAGTTATAAACTCCAATTTATTTATAGGGTTATATTTACTTTGATTTAAATATACTAGTATATGTGTTCCTATACCTGTTTTTATGTTATTTTTAACCTTAAAATATTTACTATCTTGTTTAATTCTTTTCGCTACTTTTCTATCAGTGTTTAGTACTTCATTTTCTAGTTCATCTATCTTTTGTTTAAATATAGTCATTTTTTCTTTTTTATTTATACATTCATTAATTCTATTTTTTATCTGCAGATTAGCTTGATTCAAATTTCCAGTATTGAGAGTATCTAATTCATCTAACTTTTTTCGAAATCCTTCTAATTGATTTATTCTTTTATTATATCTATCTGCTGCTTTTTTAGCTGTATTAGATAAACCATTTAGCTTTGAATAATTTATTATCATCTCTCCCATTAGATAAGCCCTCCAAATAAGTTATTAAACCTTTCTTTGTTTTCAATTTCCTCTTGTTGAACTTTTTCATAAAGTCTATTAAGTTCATTTTCTATGCTGTTATTTGCTTCTATCAAAAAATCATCTATATATGGATATTTTTCATAATATTCATATACTATATCTTCAATTGAGATATTAACTGTAGATTTTAACGAATCTATACAATCCTCTTTCAAATCATCTATTTTATAATTTATATCATTGACAAAATTATCTTTTTCCATAATCTTATTTTGTAATCTTTTTAATTCTTTATATTTATGCTTTAAATTACTCATAATCTCCCCCTAAAATAAATAAAATCATATTTAAACGTCTATACGTTATAATTAAATCCACTATTTTTTTGAATTCGTAGAACTTTCAATTTGGCTTGAAACATCTGTATCAAATTCTTCATATCTTAAAGCAATTTTCTCTAGCATCAATGCCATTTCTCTTAAATTATCTTCTTGGTCATTCAATTTAGTTTTTAATAAAACAAACTCGGCATGAAAGCCATTTTTGCCTTCTCCTTCCCACGAACTCTCTAATTCATCAGTTGCTCTAAATACTGTTTCTCTTGCAATTCTATATGTTTTTATGCTCTCTTTTAAATCTGAAATAGTATTATAAAAATACTTTGTATCTATTTTCTTAACCTCTTTCATCTAACTCCCCCAAACTAATAAATATATTTACTAATCGTATTTTATTGTCTTTATTTTTGTATATTCTCCATTTTCAAGCAAATATCCATCCCCTAATGATATTGGTTTTGAAAATTCTCTAGATTGTTTCATGCTAACATCAAATAATTTTAAATTAGTTAAATCTTCAAATATAATTGCCCTTTTGTTTTCTTTTATTTTTTTTAATATTTCTGGAGCATTATAAGATAGATTGCTATTTTCTATGTTTGTAAAAATTATAGACATTTTATAATTTTTAAAACTCTTTATCATATTCATAAATTTAGTATTAAGTTCTTTATTTTTACTTATTTCATTTATAAATTTATTGTTATCTATTACTATTAAATACAGTGGTAATTTCTCTAATATTTCATTTTCATCCATATCTTCAATATTATCTTTATAAAAATCCTGTCTTTCTTCAAATTCATCATAAATATCGTCTACAATTATTTCTATATCAGATAAATCTAATGTATATTTTTCTACAAATCCATATTGTTTTGTTTGTGATAACTGGCGTTTAGAGCTATCTATTATGTATGCTTTTGTTTTGTTTAAAAATATTGTTTTATTTATTGTTGAAAGTATATTCATAATAAAATTTGTTTTTCCACTTTTGTCCCTTCCAACTACTGCAAATAAGCTATTTTCTAATAAATCAAAGTACACATATTCTATACTGTTGTAATCTATGCCTATTGGAATTTTATATTTATGTTTAAATAGATCCATTTCTTCTTCAAATAATTTATTAAAGTAAATAACTGGTGGCACTTGAGGTATTTTTTTAGCTTTTATATTTTTATAAGTTAAATTCGAGTGTTTTATTAATTCTTGTATATTTTTACTTCTGTCTAATTCTTTATCTCCTCTTACTGGAAGTGCAGTCTGAAACTCCAATATTCTTTTATCTAAAACTATAAGACCTCTGCCTGGAGTATCTTTTAAATAAACTTGACTTCTACCAAGTAAATTAGAATATTCTGATTTGTCATTGCAATGAAGAGATATTTTTGTTGGATAGTTAGATAACATTCTGCTATTTAATGAATTTGTCTGCATTCCTGTAACTATAAGGTTTATACCTACACTCTGACCCTCTCTTGATAACACCAATATTTCATTGTCATATCCTGGATAATATTCTCTAAATGCAGTTATATTATCTATTATTAAAATGATTTGTGGCATATCCCTAAATCCTGACTCAATATAATTTAAATAAGTTCCAACCATATGTTTTAAAAATACTTGTTTTCTCTTTTCAATTTCTATCTTTAACATTCTAAGTAAGTTGTTTATTCTCTCTTCCTCAGAAGTAATAGTTACACCACCGATTATTTTTGAATCTTCAAATATTCTAAGAGCCATATTTCCACAATCAATAATATATATATTTACATCTTTTGGCGTATATGTTTTAATCAAGTCACATAATATAGTTTCTAGTAATATTGTCTTTCCTGATAACGAAGAACCTATTATATATGTATTATTAGATAAGTTTATACTCAGTTCCTCTTGTATTTGATTATCTGGATCATCAAATATTCCTATTAAAACAGATATCCCCTTTTGTATATCTCTAAATGTATTTCTTAGGTCTTTTAAATAAATTATGTCATTAAGAGGCGGTAGGCATATTCCTTGTAATTTAGGTATATTATTTAAATCACAATAATCTTTTATTCTATCTACTATAGCTTCTAGCTGTGTTTTTCTATTTTCTTCATCCTTTTGTCTATTTGTATAAACTAATTTCTTTTTTCCCCATAAATTTATTTGATAAAGCTCAAATATATTTTTGTCATTTAAATCTCCATTTGGTGTTTTCGCTCCACTATATGCTGATTGAAATAAATCGAACTTTTCGTTATTTCCGACTTGTAAATATGCTCTCCCCGGCTCAGTTATCTCAGCTGCAAGAGGGGTTTTTAATACTTCATTGCTGTCTTCTTTTGTCTGTACTTTTAGACAAAGTTTAAACTTAGAGTTACTCCATATTTGTGCATCAACTACACCTGAAGGTTTTTGTGTAGCCAGTATTAGGTGTACCCCTAAACTACGACCTATTCTGGCTGCTGATATTAATTCTTTCATAAACTCTGGATATTCCATTTTTAATTCTGCAAATTCATCTACTATGATAATTAAATGTGGTAGCGGAGTTATGTCTTTATTTTGTCTGTATATTTCTATATATTCATCGATGTGGTTTACATTTTGAAGTGCGAATAATTCCTGTCTCTTTTTTAACTCTGCTTTTATAGATTTTAATGACCTTTGTATTTCTCTTCCTTCTACATTAGTAATTGACCCAATTAGATGAGGTAAGTTTTTTAATTGATTTACCATTCCTCCACCTTTAAAGTCTATTATTAAAAATCCTAACTCATAAGGATGATATAATGTGCTCGCTGATAAAATATAACTTTGCAATACTTCACTTTTACCAGAACCTGTAGTTCCAGCTACTAATCCATGTGGTCCATCATATTTTTCATGCAAATCTAGATATATTTTTTTATTTTTCATTTTTATTCCTAAAGGTACAGCTATACTTTCATCAATTCTAGAACTTTGCCATCTCTCTTTTAAATCCAAATCCTTAGCATCCATTATATTTAACAATTCATATAGTGTAATATTTTTTGTAAGTTCATTATCAAGACTTACTTCTTCTACAGATATTGCAGCCATTTTTATAGCAATTTCAAAAGCCTTTATAGAGCTTATTGGTTCATAAGCAAACTGTATCTTATTTTCACTACTTGTAGTTTTAAATATATAACCCTCATTTTTCTTTGGTGATAATTTGACTATTTCTGCACATCCTTTTGGCAGCAATTCATAATAATGTTCAAAAAATACAAAAATAAATCCATAATCTTTAGCATTTTGTATATATTTTGATACTGGATGAGTTTTTAATTCCATATTATCAAATACAAATACTACAAAATATGGAGAAAACAAATTACCTTCCTTTTGTTGCTCCCTTTTTGATAATATTGAATACATATAGTCAAATATTATAGAAGTACTTTCCTCATCATAAACCATATTTCTTATACCTAAATCGTCATTTTCAACATGTTTAAACCATCTAAACCATGTCATTCTTTTTCTATCATTTTTATGAAAAATATATATAAACTTAACATCTTTATAATACTGTCTTGTTGCTAAATCGATAGTTATATTTATTAAAATATCAAATAATTGTTCATCCTCACCTAATATTCCTACTGCATTATCTTCTGAAAATCTTGAAACTATAGGTATATTTATAAGATTTTTATACCCTTTTTCAATACTCTCTGGTATATCTAATAAAGGGTCTTGTAAATCTTTAAAATCTGGATATTTATAATTAATTTTACAAATCGCAGGTAATTGCCCTGTTCCTACTCTAACATATAAAAAATCTTCGTCATTTTTATCTCTATCAAATAAACTATCAAAATCTTCTACTGATTTTAAATTAGCATCCATAGATCTATACATTTTCCTCATTACTATTTGTTCTCTTTTTCTTATTTCTATAATTTCCTTTTTCTTTTCTTCAATATATCTTAAATAACTATTTTCTCTTTCTTCAACTTCTTTTTCATAATCTTTTTGACTATAATAATAACTAAAAATAGATACTATCAAAGTAAGTATCATTGAGCAAACCCCATAAATTACAAAGGTTCCTCCCCCTGATATAAATCCTCTTAATAGTATAATTAATATAATCATTCCTATAGATGGAAATAACAATAAAAATATATTTTTTCTAGGCTGTCTAGGTTTCTGTTTTGGCGGTAAGATTTCTATTTCTTCTTCTGGAATTGTGTATTTTTTTCTTGTTGTTATATTATATTTAGGATACTTCAATACATTTTTACTGTTTTGAATATAAAATGACTCTAATGTTAAAGGATTTATTGCATCATTTGAAGTTGTATATAAATTTCCTTCTTTTAAATAAAAACTATATCCAACAACCATAAAAAAATCATAATCATTTAAAAATGACTTTGAATTTATCTTTCTCCCATTTAAATAAACTCCATATGTAGTTTGATTATCAATTAATATATATTTATTTTCACTCTTTTTTAGAGTGATAAATTCATTTTTAGCAATGTTATCTTCAATATAAATATCACAATTAAGTGTTCCACCTATTTTTATTTGTGATAAATTACTTATATTTATAATTCTGTCATAATTTTGAATAACATCAAAATCTACTAAATAGTCTATATTAAAAATATTTATATCTGTTTGAGTGTATTTAATCGAAATACTATCTCCATTATATAATTCTTTTGATTTTAGGATTTTTTTATGTGAATGAATTTCTGTATTTTCATCACAAACTATTGTCCATAAATCATTGTTTCTCAAGAATTTTATTTTAAATGATTTTAAAAATATATTCTCATTAAATCTAATGTCACAATCTACTGTTGTTCCAAGCTTTAT
The DNA here is from genome assembly GCF_015667935.1 of Clostridium sp. 1001270J_160509_D11. Lineage (GTDB taxonomy): Bacteria > Bacillota > Clostridia > Peptostreptococcales > Peptostreptococcaceae > Intestinibacter. Next base: position 27,356 of record NZ_JADPET010000011.1, read on the forward strand.
AACTTCAAACTGATTATTTAATACTTCTTCTCTATATATATTTCTTCCGTATATTATAAGTTTAAAATTATGCATACTAATCGAACTCCTTATAAATAACTCCTTACTAAACACTTTAAAATGTTTAAATTTATTTCAAGCATATTCATGAAAATTATATTAGTTACAAAATATAAAGGCAATATCACTTTCTATATTCTATAAAATATTTATAATACTTCCGTTTATTAAATTAAAATCTTTTAATGTTCTCTCTCCCTTTAATAAGGCTATTGGATTTTCACTTCTTATATAACATTTTGATAAATCATTTATATCTATACCTAAATTGTATGCTTCATTCACCCCTATTACAAATTCAGTAGCAGATATATTTATTGGTACTTGTAAATCAACTTGCTTTTTTAATCTATGAAAGTATAATACAACAGTTATAACTTCTTCCATAATACTCCCCCTTTACAGAATAGTCATGATTTTCAAATCCTATTTTACTTCAAATTCTACGTTTGCAAATCTAATTCTATCTCCTATTTTTAAGCGTTTTATATATTTTTTAGTTAGTTTTTTTCCATTTAAATACGTTCCATTAAGGCTTTCTTCATCTATTATAAAAAAACGATTGTTCACTCTAACTATTTTTGCATGTATTCGACTTACCATTCTTTGATTTGCTATCCATCCGTCAACTAATTCTTTTTTCTTTCCAATTATATACTCATCTTTATCTATTAAAAATAGTACATCAGGATATATATTTAAACTAGATAATATTAATACACTTTTATCCTTACTTCTGTATATATTTTTACAAATCAATATATATGTTAATATTGAAGCGATTAAATCTATATCTAAAAAATATATAAGGTAGACTATATTTATTACTTGGCAATTTAAAGAGAGAAATACTATAATCAAAAATATTATTTGATATATAAAAATAAAAACCAATGCCTTTAGTAATCTTTTCTTTTGAATATATAATTTATAATCACATTCATAATCCGATTCTACCATCTAAACCCTCCTATACAATAATTTTTACTATTATTACATCTTTTTTAATTCCAACTATAATTATATAGTACTGTTTAAATGTCATAATAATGTTACAAAACGTAAAATATTTTGTAATATCATTATAAAATTTTTTATCTTCTTCATCTTACAAAGGTTATATAACTTCTATACTTTTATATAGTCTACTTATTTATATTTCAATTTTATTTTTTATTCTCCTTTTTTCTATATATTTCTGTAGTATTTTATCTTTTTTTAATTGTATATTTATTATCCACAAACCAGATAATTTATCATTTCCTGGGAATTAAAAAAAGACCATTTAATAGATATTATTAAATAGTCTTTTTCACTCTATATTAAATTAATTATATATTAATTAAAAACTCTTCTAACTCCTGCGATTCTATCTCTATGGCTATTTTTTATTGGCCATACTACTACTTTACCAGGCCATGCTTCTATAACTTGATCATTTCCTAAATATATTGCAATATGTATTATTGTTCCATTTTGATCTGAATAGAATATTAAATCTCCTCTTTGTCTGTCTTCATAGCTAACTGTTTTGAATTTACTTGATGTAAATAGATTTCTAGATTCATATTCATATCCTGGTTGAGAATGTCTAATTACACTAACTGGTAATGGATTTATTCCTACTGAATATAATGCTTGCATAACTAAGCCAGAGCAATCTACTCCTTGTCCAGGTTGCCCTGATGCACCTACTATATACTCTGTTCCTAAATAATCATACGCTCTACTTATCATAGTTTCAATACAATCATTTTTTGTACTATTCTTTGTAATTTGTATAGGTGATACATAACTTCCAAGATTATGCCAATCATCATCAGAAAGTCCTAATGCATTCCATGTTGTATAATCTACTTGTCCAGTTTGTGATAATCCCATTGATTTTTGGAACTCTTTTATCTTAGCAGTAGTAGCAGGTCCTACTATTGCTTTATTTGTTCTTGACATACCTAATTTTTCTTGAACTTTTCTAACTTTAAGTCCCATAGTACCTGTTTTTAATATATAATTTCCTTGTCCTTTAAAGCTTATATTTTCTTGTATTTGGAAGTAGTTGCTAGGATTTTGATAAACTCTATCTCCCTCTACTGTTCCTTCTCCTGAATTTTTATCTGCTACATATTGGTTCGATACATATCCGTATTCATTTTTAAATTTAATCTTATACCATCCTGTAGTGCTAACTTCTACTATTTCTACTTTTGTATCCTTTGATAGCACACCTATTACTCCATAACTTGTCGATGGCCCTTTTCTTACATTTAGTCCAGCTGTTGTTATTCCTGTTTTTATTACTGTTGGTGGTTTTTGTTCTGATGATTCATCTTTTTTACCAACTTCAACGTATTTATTTGATACATATCCGTATTCGTTTTTAAATTTAATCTTATACCATCCTGTAGTGCTAACTTCTACTATTTCTACTTTTGTATCTTTTGATAGCACACCTATTACTCCATAACTTGTCGATGGCCCTTTTCTTACATTTAGTCCAGCTGTTGTTGTTCCTGTTTTTATTACTGTTGGTGGTTTTTGTTCTGATGATTCATCTTTTTTATCAACTTCAACGTATTTATTTGATACATATCCGTATTCGTTTTTAAATTTGATCTTATACCATCCTGTAGTGCTAACTTCTACTATTTCTACCTTCGCACCTTTTGATAATCCACCTATTACTCTATAACTTGTTGATGGTCCTTTTCTTACATTTAGACTTGCAGTTGTTATCCCCGTTTTTATTACTGTTGATGATTGTTGGCTTATTGTAGTTGTCAAAGTATTATTCCCATTTATATTGTCTACATTTTCTGCAAAAGCCATATTCATATTCCCAACAATTGTTGCGATTGTTAGAATCTTTGCTATTTCTTTATTTTTCATAATTCCTCCCAAAATATATACCCATTTTATATCCTACATTTTATAACAAAAAAACGATTTTTACAATTATTTTCTATAATTTACAATATTTTACTAGAAAGTTGTTCTCATATAAAAAATTCACTTCCTTCATGGCGACAACGAATCGGAGATTCCGTTGGTTTAGTTAATAGGTTGGAAATTATACATTATCCATAAACCAGACAATGTCTAATTTCCTTAGAATTAAAAAAAGCGACTAAAAGCCGCTTATATATTATAATTTCTATTAATTATCTAAGTAAAATTATTATTCCCCGTATTTATACTAACTTTTGACCACAATTAGAACAGAATTTAACATCTGGATTTAACGTCTTCTTACAGTTTGGACATATATTGTCGATATAATCATCTTCATCATCAATATAAATTATGTTTTCTGTTTCTGGATTACTATTTAATAAATTCTCTACCATATTATTATCTTGATAAGAGTCTGAATTTGTCTGCTTATTTATTGAATTTTGTAATTGTATATTTTTTGGCTTTGATTGTTTATTTTTATCAGCTACAATTAGCGTTAATGCAGACACTATTCCAATTGACCCTATTACTACTAATATCATCCCTAATTTATACATTAAAAATCCTCCTTTTTATTTTATATTTTATAAACCTCTTTTATACATTTTTTACATATAATCCCAAACGTACTTGTAGTTTATTATAATAAATAAAAAAACTACTGTAAATATAATATTTAAATTAGCTAAAATATCAACAAAAAATTCGCTTCACTCATAACGCCAACGAATCGGAGATTCCGTTGCTTTAGTTAATAGGTTGGAAATTATACATTATCCACAAACCAGATAATATATAATTTCCTTAGAATTAAAAAAGCCCAGGATAAATTTAAATATCTCTGGGCTTTTTCTATTTATTTAAACGTCTTCTTCTTTTTGTAGCTCTTTTTAATCGTTTATTTAGCGCTATTTTGTCGCCCTTTACCAAATCACTTCTAAATCTAGACATTTCTGCCATAAAGTCATCAATTACTTCTAGTAAATTTTCTTTGTTTCCTAAAAATAACTCAGTCCATAAATCTTCATTTATGTCTGCAACTCTTGTCGCATCTCTATAGCTTCCTCCCATATAGATTTCTGTATTTCTAGCTTCCACATCACTATTTATCAATGATACTGCCATAACATGCGGCAGATGTGAAGTAAATGCGATAATCTGATCGTGAAAATCTGAGCTAATTCTTATAATTCTTTTAAAACCAAGCTTATATATTATAGATTGTAAAAAGAGGACATTGTCATCATCATTTCTTTCTGTATCTACTAATAGATAATTGGCACCTTTATAACATTGGGCGCTTGCATGGTCAATTCCCTTATTTTCACGCCCTGCCATAGGATGACCAAAAATAAAATCTATATTATCTGGTATAATATCATCTAATTCTTTAATTAAGGTTCCTTTAATCCCTGCAACATCTGTAACTATAGCGCCATCTTTAAAATTGTTTTTATTCTCTAGGATAAAATTTTTTATTATTTTAGGATAAATGCATATAATCACTAAGTCAGATATTTTTAGAAACTCTCTTGCATTATCTGAACCATCTTTTATAATTCCCATATCTTTTGCTTTTTCTATTGATTCTTTATTTAAATCTATAGCATATACATCGTCAAAACCAGCTTCTTTAAATGCCATGGCAAAGGAGCCACCAATAACTCCTAAACCGACAATTGTGATTTTCATACTATATTGTTACACCTTCTAATTCAGTGTATACTTGCAATTGCTTCATTATTTTATCAAATGTATCTGGTTTTATTGATTGTTTTCCATCACATAGTGCTTTTGCTGGATTGTTATGTACTTCTATCATAAGTCCATCTGCACCAACTGCTATAGCCGCTTTTGCAAGTGGCTCAACTAAGTCACGTTTACCAGTTGCATGAGATGGATCTATTATTATTGGCAGATGTGATTTTTGTTTTATAACTGGTACTGCGCTTAGGTCTAATGTATTTCTTGTCGCTGTTTCAAATGTTCTTATTCCTCTTTCACAAAGAATTACATTTTCATTTCCTCCAGCCATTATATACTCTGCACTCATCAGCCATTCTTCTATTGTAGAGCTCATTCCTCTTTTTAATAATACGGGTGTTTTAGTTTTTCCTACTTCTTTTAATAAATTGAAGTTTTGCATATTTCTCGCACCGATTTGTATTATATCTACATCTTCTACAAATCTATCTAAATAGTCAACTGACATCAATTCTGTAACGATTGGAAGGCCTGTCTCTTGTTTTGCTATTTTTAATAATTCTAATCCTTCTAGTTCTAAACCTTGGAAACTATATGGTGATGTTCTCGGTTTAAAAGCTCCTCCTCTTAAGAAGTTTGCCCCTGATTTTTTTACTGCTTTTGCTATTTCTACGACTTGTTCTTCACTTTCTACAGAACAAGGTCCAGCCATTATTCCAAGATGTCCTCCACCTACTTTTGTTCCGTTCACATCTACTATTGTAGGTTCTGGATGGAATAATTTATTAGCTTTTTTATATGGTTCTTGTACTTTTAATATTTTTTCTACACATTTAAATGTCAATAATTCATCTGGATCTATATATGATGTATCCCCCACTAAGCCCAATACAGATGTTGCAATACCTTCTATTTTATCGACTGCTGCTCCTCTGCTTTCTACTGCTTCAACAACTTCATTTAATTCTTCTTGTGTGAATCCTGGTTTCATTACTATTATCATATCTATTCTCCTCCCACATCCACTTTGAATGCTTTATATTATTTTAAACATTTAATTATTTACCCCTTAAAACTTCTATTATTTTTATAGTATTATTGTATCTCCTAATACTATCTCTTTACCTTCTACTTCTGCATATTTTTTTACAGTTTGCATTATTTTATCAAATGCGTCTGGTTTTATTGATTGTTTTCCATCACATAATGCTTTTTCTGGATTGTTGTGTACTTCTATCATAAGCCCATCTGCACCAACTGCCATAGCAGCTTTTGCAAGTGGTTCTACTAAGTCACGTTTCCCAGTTGCATGAGATGGGTCTATTATTATTGGCAGATGTGATTTTTGTTTTATAACTGGTACTGCGCTTAGGTCTAATGTGTTTCTTGTCGCTGTTTCAAATGTTCTTATTCCTCTTTCACAAAGAATTACATTTTCATTTCCTCCAGCCATTATATACTCTGCACTCATCAGCCATTCTTCTATTGTAGAACTCATTCCTCTTTTTAATAATACTGGTGTTTTAGTCTTACCAACTTCTTTTAATAAATCAAAGTTTTGCATATTTCTCGCACCGATTTGTATTACATCTACATCTTCTACAAATTTATCTAAGTACGCTGTAGACATTAATTCTGTTACTATTGGAAGATTAGTTTCTTGTTTTGCTATTTTTAATAATTCTAATCCTTCTAGTTCTAAACCTTGGAAACTATATGGTGATGTTCTCGGTTTAAAAGCTCCTCCTCTTAAGAAGTTTGCCCCTGATTTTTTTACTGCTTTTGCTACTTCTATTATTTGCTCTTCACTTTCTACTGAGCAAGGACCTGCCATTATTCCTACAAAATTTCCACCGACTTTACTTCCATTTACATCGACAATAGTGTCTGCTGGGTGGAATAATCTATTAGCTTTTTTGTATGGTTCGCTTACATTCATAACTTTTTCTATATATGAGAAAGCTAATATTTCATCTGGATCTACTAATGTAGTATCGCCTATAACTCCTATAACACACATTTGTTTCCCATGAGATATAGATACTCTTAATCCTCTTACTTTTAAGAAGTTTAATATCTCATTTAATTGGTCTTGTGTATATCCTATTTTTAATACAACTATCATAACTTTATCCTCCACAATAAATTTTATATTTTTAATGGCATAT
>NZ_JADPET010000120.1 GCF_015667935.1 Clostridium sp. 1001270J_160509_D11
TCCAAAGAACTATCGCACTTAATAAAGATATTATCTTTATCTTGGTATTCTTATTTAATATTTCTATCATTTGAATAATTCTCTAGTTCATCTATTTTTATCCACTTAACACCACTATTTTCGTCTAGCTTAGCTTCAGTATGACTACTTTCATCTGCTACTAAAGCATATGATATACAGAAGTGGAGATGTCCACTTACAAATTTTCCTCTTTTTATATGTGGAACAACAGGTAAAATATCTATAGCTATTATATTTTCATCCAAAACACCTATATCTTTTACTCCTGTTTCTTCTTTTGCTTCTTTAATCGCTACTTTTAATAAATCATCTTCCCCATCAGCATGTCCACCAGTCCATGACCATGTATTGTAGATATTATGGTGAACCATAAGTATTTTGTCTAAGTTTTTATTAAAAATAAGCCCCGAACTAGTCATATGTGCATATTCATTTTCTCTATAAAGTACATCATTATTTTTTTCTATAAAATTTAAAATTAGTTTCTTATCGTTTTGCTCTTGTTCGTTTATCGGTTCAAAATTTTTTATCGCTTGTATATAATTCAAAGTAAAGCCTCCTACATAATATGATTATATATTAATTATATTATGTAGGAGACTTTACTAATAAAAAAATAAGTGCAGATTATCAAATAAATTTTATTTAATCATCTGCACTTATAATATTACAAACTTCAGTTATATTATATATATCTTATTTGTATAATATAGAATTTACGTACTTTACTATATTATTTAGTTTGATTATCTTATAATAAAATAATTTTTAACTTAAACCTAGTCTAACATTAATTTTAAATGCTCTTGTAATATGTGTATTCCTATTTTGTTTTCGCCACCTCTAGGAATTATTATATCAGCATATTTTTTAGAAGGTTCTACAAATTGCTCATGCATTGGTTTTACAGTAGTTACATATTGATTTAAAACTGATTCTACTGTTCTTCCTCTTTCTTGTGTATCTCTTAATATACGTCTCATTAATCTTTCATCAGCATCAGTATCAACGAATACTTTTATATCCATTAAATCTCTAAGTCTTGGATCTTCTAGTATTAATATACCTTCTAGTATTATAACTTTTTTAGGATGAACTTCTACAACTTCTTTCGCTCTTGTATGTTGAGTGTAGTCGTAAACAGGTCTGTATATCATTTCACCTGATTTTAATTTTTTAACGTCTTCTATCATTTTATCTGTGTCGAATGATGATGGATGGTCATAGTTTAATTTAACTCTTTCTTCCATAGTTTTATCATCATTTGATAGATAATAATTGTCATGACTTATTAGTTCAATGTCATTTTGAAATAACTCTTTTATGTTATTTACAATAGTAGTTTTCCCTGAAGCAGAACCACCTGCTATACCTACTATACATATATCTTTTTTCATTCTGCACACCTACTCGTTCTTATTTATTTTTAACTTATAATTTATATTATATTTTAAAACATATTATTTCTATAATATCTTATATAAAATTACTTTTCAATAGCCTTTAAAGAATTTACAATTTTTATTTTAAATAAGTTAAAAAAATATATATTTATCAATAAAAAAAGTAGCTGGCATCCATATTAATACCAACTACTTTTTTATTAGAAGTATTTATTTAAGATTAAAATATTCTTCTAAAGTTATATCTCTATCTTTTAATGCATAACTTATTTCTGTTCCTACATATCTATAATGCCAAGGCTCAAATTTATATCCTGTTATATCAATTTTATCCTTTGGATATCTCAATATAAATCCATATTTATATGCATTTTCATTAAGCCATTTATATTGTTCTGTATCTTCAAATTTTTCATTTGAAGATGTTTCTTGATCTTCTCCATTCAAATCAAAAGCAAGACCAGTTTGATGTTCGCTATATCCTGGTTTTGCAGAAAATGTATCTACATTTTTCCTTTCTTTTTTATATGATTCATATACCCAATTTTGAACAGCATAACTTCTATATCTGCTTACTATATGAAACCATGCTCCATCTTTTTCAGCATCTTTTTGCATTTTTTCAAATGCCTCTGTAGCCTCATCATACAATTCTTGATTGTCCTTATATGTATAATTTTCATCTAAACCATATTTTTTATTAACAATTATAGTTCCATTTACATTATACGCCCCATTTTTATCTTTAGATGGTTTTATTTTCTTAGCTTCTTTTTTTACCTTTGTCTTCTCTGATTTTTCTTGATTTGCTTCTTTTACTTTTTCATTTATATCACTATAAACAACTTTATCATTAAATAAATTATTTATATTGATATTTGTCATAAAAACCCCAGCTCCTAAAACAATAGAAAAACCTGTTATCATTCCTATTTTCTTTATACTATTCATATTAATATCTCCTACCCCTCATTTACTAATAATCTTTTTATATTGTATTTTGATTATTTATAAATAATTTTTATATGGAGTATCTATATCTGCTTCTTATAATTCATCATTTATAATGAAATTTTATATTGTATACTATGTGCATCTGTATTTACTTAGATACTTAATTATTCTAATTAATTACTCACTTTCTAGTATACCATTTTATTCCATATTTTTCTCTTGTTTTTTTAATTATCGACTTATTTTTGTTATTATTGAGTTTTTACTTATCTTTAAATGTCTTATAATAACTTATTTTGATATTTTTGTATAATGAAAATCATTATCATAACAAAGGCAAAAAATATGCAGCTACCTTTTATATTATATATATAAGATTAGTTTATATAAATATAAACTAATCTACAATACCATAAATAATGTACCTGCTGTAATTAAAATTGAGCCTATTATTGATTTCATTGTGAATTGCTCGTGTAAAAATGTAAATGCCAAAATTAAAGTAATTACCACACTTAATTTATCAATTGGAACAACTTTTGATGCATCTCCTATCTGTAATGCTTTGTAGTAACATAGCCAAGATGCTCCTGTAGCAAGACCTGATAAAATTAAAAACGTCCAACTCTTTTTACTAATCTCCACAATACCACTTTGCGTATTGGTTAAAAATACCATTGCCCATGCCATAACAAGAACTACTACTGTTCTTATTGCAGTTGCTAAGTTTGAATTTACACCATCAATCCCAACCTTTGCAAGAATAGAAGTTAATGCTGCAAATACAGATGATAAAATCGCAAATACTAACCACATATTTTCCACCCCCTTATTCATATAATTCTAATTCAATTATACCAAAATAATCAATATGATCCAAATATTATTATACCTAACTTTACTTGAAAATAAATTAGGAGATAAGCTATAATTCTATCTCCTAATTTATCTTTATTAAACTGTATTTTAGATAATTAAAATCAATTTATTTCTTATACTTTAAGAAGGAATTTATTCTAATATTTTTATATAACTACTTCAGACTCGTCTTCTTGAGCATATTCATCATCAAATTCAGCATCTTTTACTCCTAAAATCCCAATTATTAAGAATACTGCTGATGCAATAGCCATTCCAACAAATGATGCAGACATCCCTTCTAGTTGTGCTAAATTAGAATCTATAGCTGTAGAGTTAGAAGCAACAGAAGTCATTATCCCTACAAATACTACACTTCCAATTGCACCTGCAATTGTTCTAAGTGTGTTTATAAGTGCTGTCCCATGTGATGTTAAACTATTTTCAATATTATTAACTCCCCATGTCATAATAGGTGTAAGTATACATCCTATTGCTGCATAACGGAATATATTTAAAATACATGCCCACCATATAGATGTTTCTATTGTAATTCGACTCATTCCTGCGCTTCCTATGAATAATAATATAGCACTTGATATATATAATTTTCTTATACCTAATTTATCATATATCTTTCCTGCTATAGGACTTAATACTGCCATTACAATAGCTCCTGGCAATGTTACAAATCCTGAAATTGTTGCAGAATAACCTTTTATAGTTTGTACATACAATGGCAACATCACAGAAGATCCAAGAACAATAAAGTAAAGTAATATACTTCCGATTAAAGACATTGTAAAAATTTTATTTTTAACTAATCTAATTTCTAAAAATGGCTCTTCTAGTTTTAACTGTTTTCGTAAAAATAATATCATTCCTAATATTCCAATACTTGATAAAATAATAAAATTCATACTCTTCCAATTCCCACCTGAAATACTACCAACCATCAAGGTTATACCACCAAAACCACAAATACTATAAATAAATGAAGCAATATCTAGTTTTTGATTCTTCGTTTCTAAAACGTTTTCGAACACAAAAACAGATACTATAAATGATATAATCGCTATAACTAGAACTAATACAAAGAACATTCTCCAACCAACACTATCTGAAATAATTCCTGCTAATGTTGGTGAAATCACTGGAGCTACTCCTACTGATAATCCATACCACCCCATAGCTGTTCCTCTTTTTTCAGCAGGGAAAATTGTCAACGCAATAACTTGAGTCATTGCTGTTAATATACCTGCTCCACATGCCTGTATAAGACGACCTAATAACATAATTTCAAATTTTGTCGCAAATATACAGAAGATTAAACCTACTATAAACAATCCAATAGAAACGATATATAATTTCTTTGTCGAAATAGTATTAATCAAATATGCCGTTAAAGGCATCATAATCCCCATTACTAGTGAATATGAACTCGTAAGCCATTGTCCCATTGCAGCATCAATATTAAACGAATCCATTACTGATGATAAAATAGTTGTTAACGCAGTTGAAAGCATAGTCGAAACAATACACCCTATGAGAACGTTAACAAATATGATGTTTCTCTTCCTTTCACTTAATTCCAATCCCATAATTCCTTTTTCCTCCCAACAATTGTAAATAACATAAATTATTATATTATACAAATAATACCACTGTCAATTTAGGTTACCTTTCTTGTAAGTAATCAAAACAAAAAAACTCCCGTAAATGGGAGTTTTTATTTTAATTAATATAAACATATATATTAACTTTAATTTATTTATAATTGGATATTTGCTTTTAGTTATCAGCTTTTGATAACCATGCCACATTTTCAACATGAACACTATGTGGGAACATGTCCACAGGTTGAATCTCATGACATTTATATCCTCTTTCATTTAAGTAAGCTAAATCTCTTGCAAGAGTAGATGGATTACATGAAACATAAACCACTCTATCTGGTTGCATCGAAATTATCGTATCTAGTACTTTTTCATCGCACCCTTTTCTTGGCGGGTCGACAACTACTACATTAGCTCTTTTTCCTTCTTTATACATCTTTGGAACGACTTCTTCAGCCTTTCCAACATAGAACTCGACATTATCCATGTTATTTATCTTAGCGTTTCTCTTAGCGTCTTTTATTGCGTCTTCTACTATTTCTATTCCGTATACCTTCTTAGCCTTTTGTGCTAAGAATAATGATATAGTACCTATTCCACAATAAATATCAAATACTGTGTCATTTTCGCCTAAATTTGCATATTCTAAAGCTTTATTGTATAAAACTTCAGTTTGAAGTGGATTAACTTGGAAGAACGATAATGGTGATATTTCAAATACTAATTCACCTATATAGTCTCTAATCATTCCATCTCCATAAGCAACTATATTTTCTTTTCCTAAAATAACATTAGTTTTTTGTGTATTAACATTTACAACAAGAGTTTTAAATCCAGGTATATTTTCTTTTAAAACTGATGCTAATTCTTTTAAATATGGTAGTTTCTTACCGTTAGCAACTAAAACGATCATCACTTCACCTGTAGTAAATCCAACTTTAGTTACTACATGTCTTAATAAACCTTTATGTGTTTTTTCATCATAAATACTTACATTATAGGCTCTAATATAAGTTTTTATTATTTTTATTATTTTATCATTTACTTCATGTTGTATTATACATTCATCAGTCGATATCAAGTCATGACTTTTCTTTTTATAAAATCCTATAACAGGCATATTGTCTTTCTTTTGAATTGGAAATTGAGCTTTATTTCTATATCTAAAAGGATGTTCCATTCCTAGAGTGTCGTGAATCACAACGTCATCTAGTTTACCAATCCTACTTATAACTTGTTTTACTTCGTTTGTTTTTATATCAAGCTGTTTTTGATAGTCTAATTCTTGAATTTGGCATCCACCACACTGTCTAAGATTTTCGCTACATTTTCTAGCTACTCTAAATGGTGATTTTTCAATTATTTCTATCATATCTCCAACAGCATAATTTTTTTTAGATTTTGTAATTTTAACTTTTATTTTATCCTGTACAAGTCCACCATCGACAAATACAGTAAAACCTTCGTATTTTCCAATTCCTACGCCACCTTGACCTATATCTACTATATCTACTATATATTCTTTATTTTTTGATAACATAGGTTCCCTTTTCCTCCGAACAATTTTTTTTGACTTCAAAAATTTATTTTACCAAAAAAATAAGGACTTATAAAGTCCTTAAATAAATAAATCTTTATTTTTAAATCCAAAATATAATTGGAAACATGCTACTACAAGTAATAATATACCTCCGACAAAACCGACATATATTAATTTTTCAGACATTGATTGACTTAATCCCGAATCAACAATAGCCTTTACATATGTATCAAAATCTCCCATTGCTTGTATTCCGTATCTAATCCATGTAGCTGCCGTCATAATCGCAACCGGTATTACACTCATACTCATATAAAATCCATTTATTGATCTCTTTTTACATCCTCTTACACCTAGGAATATTGGTACTAAAAATATAAGTGGTAATATATAACCGTAAAACTGAGGTGTAAATGCCATAAATAATGCTGATGTTAAATAGAAACTAAGAAGATAATATTTTAGTTTATTTGTTTTACCTTCAAAGTCCATTAAAGATGCTTTTAAATATCTTATATAAATAGGAATATCATTTGCTACATTGTCTACATGTTTTCCGCCTCTGATATCTTTAAGAAGTTCATTCCCCTTTTTATTTAATTGGTTATACTGTGTCGTAAAATAATCTGGTAATTCTAAGTCTTTATATTGTGCATTTAATTTGTCTAAATCAGATAAATACTTACCTTTTTGTCTATCTTTAAGGCCTTTTAATTTTTTAATTTCTTTGCTTAGATTATTAATTGTTAATGCTACTGTATTTGAACCCAATTAATACACCCCCTCTGTTTAAATATATAACCTTTTTATGAATACAATTTAAATATATCCGTAATATAAGTATAATTCCTTCTAATTAAAATTTAAATAAAACTTTTAAAAATATGTGTTATAAAAAAACCCCACAAAGTTTTTGTAGGGTTTTCTTTTTTAATTAATTATGTCACTTTAAAGTGTCATTATTATGCTCTATTGCCAACTATTTTCTTTAAAGCTATTCCAGCTGTTCCTAATATAGCAACCCAAACAATACCTAAAAATGTATATGCTGCACCTGTCATGATAATTCACCATCCTTTATTTATTAAACACGACTAAGTAATTATTTTAATGCAACTAAGCATTTGCTTTGTTAGATTCTATTTCATCTTTATATTTACGTTTGATAGCTCTATATGTTTGTGCAAATCCAATTATTAATACTACTACAACAACTAATCTTGCTGCATTTACCCAAGGAGCCATATATTCAATTCCTTCGATATATGATGGAGTGATTTTAAAGTTACCAGCTGTCCAGTAGTCTTTTGTGAATATTGCTAAGAATACTATTATACAAATTGGTGTTAAGAATTGATGGAATACTCTATAGAACCATTTTGGTACATGCCATAATCCACCTCTGTTCATTTCTTCTAGACCTTCATCTTTAACTAACCAAGCAAGTGTTATAACTTCTAATAATCCAAGAACTATTAGTAAGTAGTTACCTATCCAGTTATCTACTTCTGTGAAGTAAACTAAGTTAGCTTCTCCAGTTATTATACCTTCAGCAGCTATTGGAGCACCAACGATTAAGTATAATATGAATATTACTATAGCACCTTTCTTTCTTTCTACGCCTAATTCTTCTTCTAGTAATGCAACTAAGTAGTTGTACATTGCTATTGCAGATGTAAATCCTGCAAAGAATAATAAGAAGAACCAAACTGCACCAAATATTCTACCACCAGCCATTGTAGTAAATACATTTGGTAATGCCATAAATGCTAAACCTATACTACCTTTGATACCTTCTGGTCCAAGGAATGCATAAGAAATAGGTATAACAGATGTACCAGCTAATATAACTTCTGCAAATTCATTTAATGCTACTGTTGCTACAGAAGCTGTTACTATATCTTCATCTGGTTGTAGGTATGATGCGTAGTTACAAATTATACCCATTCCTAAAGATAACGTAAAGAATATTTGACCTGTAGCAGTAACTATTGAAGCTGATGTTAACTGACTTAAGTCTGGATTCCAAACGAAATTTAAACCTTTCATAGATGACCAATCTGGATTTACAGGAGCGCCTAATGTTACGGCTCTTACTGCTAATATGATACCAAATACATATATAGCTGGCATCATTACTTTAGCCCAAGCTTCTATACCTTCAGATACACCTTTCATAACTGCCCATCCTAAAGATGCTAAACCTATAATCCAGAATATTAAGTTTTTAGGATCAGTGACATAGTTTACAAAGAATGCTCCAGAATCTACACCTACATATCCACCAGTTAATGAATTAACTGCATATCCTAATGACCAACCTATGATATGAGTGTAATATGAGTTAACTAATACAGTTACCCCAAAACCTATTGCTCCGCATACAGAACCTAATATAATTGCTTTTTTCGGAGATATAGCTTTTCTAGCTTGTATATATACCATTGGACCTACTGTACCATGTCCATGAGCACCACCATAACGTCCTATTGCCCATTCGACTAACATTGTAGGTAAACCTATAACGATTAGTGCGAAGAAATATGGAATCATGAATGCTCCACCACCATTAGTGGCTGCTATATATGGGAAACGCCAGAAGTTACCAAGTCCAACTGCATTCCCTGCCATCGCAAGAATCAGACCTATCTTCGAACCCCATTGATCTCTGTTTTGATTATCTGCCATCTTTTACCCCTCCTTTGTTAAATATTATGACCTAAACAAAACAAATATAACTTAAATAAATCAGAAATATAATTTCAATTTAATAAAACATTAATGCTATATTTATATCCAAATTTAGTCTATTATCGTATTATAAGTTTTAATATTTTATTAAATTTTCTGACTATTTATTTTATAAAGAGGGCCACTAAATTTAAAGCATCTGCTACATTAGTGGCCCTCTTTATAAAATAATAGTATCATCATTTTTTATAAATTTCAATAATTATTTG
>NZ_JADPET010000121.1 GCF_015667935.1 Clostridium sp. 1001270J_160509_D11
AATATATAAACAACTAAGAATAGTATTATAAAACATATTTTAATACTATTAATTAAAATAAATTATATAAAGAAGGAATAAATATGAGAAATATACTTATGGTAGAAGATGACAGCACAATTGCATTTGCTGTAAAATATGCAGTCGAACAAGAAAGCTTTAATTTAGATATTGCTTCAGACTTAAATCAAGCTAGAGAAATAGTAAGCACAAAAGTATACGACTTAATATTACTTGATGTAATGCTTCCAGACGGAAATGGATACGAATTTCTAAAAGACTTGCGTAAACATGATGAAGATACTCCTGTAATATTTTTAAGTGCCTGTGATGAAGAAGTTAATATAGTTATGGGGCTAGATATAGGAGCCGACGACTATATAACAAAACCATTTAGGGTAAGAGAGCTTATCTCTAGAATAAATGCAATTCTCAGAAGAAAGGGTAAAATACAAGACAACAAAAAAATTATAAAGTTTAAAAATATATCTATACATACATTAGAAGCTAGAGTATTTAAAAATGATGAAGAAATAATATTAACTTCAGCTGAATATAAGCTTCTTTTAATATTAATTCAAAATAAAAATGTAGTACTTACAAGAGCTCAAATATTAGAAAAACTTTGGGATGTTACATATGACTTTGTAAACGATAATACACTTAGTGTATATATAAAAAGACTTCGCGAAAAAATAGAAGAAGATTCATCAAAACCTGAATATATCTTAACAGTAAGAGGTGTTGGGTATAAGTGGAATGGAAGTGATACAAATGAGAATACTATCTAATCCAGAAATTAAAAAATACAATATAAGTATTATTGCTTTATTTCTAATAATAATATTATTATCTATATTTATAAATACATTAAATTTAAATATAATTAAAGCTGATGTAATACAAAACAACCAAGCGATAGTAGGAAATATAGTGTCAAAATATCCAGAATTAGAAAAAGATATAGTGTCTGTAATAACACAAGCTAAAAATAAAGAAAATATTGATCTTGGAGCCAAAGTATTACAAAAATATAATTATGATAGCTCAACTAATTTATCTCAAGAACCTATTGTGCAAAATAACATTTATAAAATGCTAAAAATAAATATACTATTTATAACTTTTGTTTTTATATGTTTAATAACAATTTCATTTTATTTCTTTATAAAAATCTATAGAGATATAAAAGATATGACTGATTATGTATATCATAGCTCAGAAGGACGAGAATATGAAATGAAAAACAAAAACCAAGAAGGTCAAATAGGACTTTTAAAAACAGAGCTTATGAAAATGACAACTGTATTAAAAGAAAAAGTAGCTCTTTTACACAGCGAAAAAATCTTTTTAAACGATACAATATCGGATATATCTCATCAGCTAAAAACACCGATGACATCACTTATGTTACTGACTGACCTTATGTATAATGATTTAGATAAAGAAAAGAAAATTGAGTTTTTAGATAGAACAAATGCACAACTATCTCGTATGGACTGGCTAATCAAAAGTATGTTAAAGCTTTCAAAACTAGAAGCTAAAGTTATAGATTTTAAAACAGATAAAGTAAATATAAATGAACTTATAAGAAGATCTATAAGTCCTTTGTCTGTACCCATGGAGCTTAAAAATATAAGTTTAAATATAAATGGAAATAAAGAAGCTTCTTATATAGGTGATATAGAATGGTCATCAGAAGCTTTGGGCAATATAATCAAAAACTGCATAGAACATACAAAAGAAGGTGGAACCTTAGATATAACTTATGAAGAAAACCCTATATACTCAGAAATAATAATAAAAGACAATGGGGAGGGGATAGATAAAGACGATATACAAAATATATTTAAACGTTTTTATAAAGGTAAAAATAGCAAAAGTGACAGTGTTGGAATAGGTCTTGCTATGGCAAAATCGATTATAGAAAGCCAAAACGGAGATATATATGTAAAAAGTAAAAAAAATAGGGGTTCTGAGTTTCATATTACATTTCATAAAAGATACAATTAATTAAAAATAATAATCCAGTAGATATCTTAAGCCTACTGGATTTTTTAATTGAAAGGAAATTATATATTATCTGGTTTGTGGCTAATTTATAATTTCCAACCTAAGTGACTAAATTGTAATTTTCAAATTCACTTGACTGTAAGATAATAAATATAGAATATAAGTATAATAATTAAAACATAAAGAAATCATTACTGAAAAGTTAATTTAAATTATGATTATATTTTAGGGAGGATAAAATGGAATTACTAAGAGTAGAAAATCTATCAAAAAGTTATGGGAAAGGCGAGACTAAAGTAGATGCACTTAAAAATATAAACTTAAGTATTAAAAAGGGAGAATTTATCGCTATAGTCGGCCCAAGTGGAAGTGGTAAAAGTACACTTCTTCACTTACTAGGTGGTGTAGACAAACCGACTAGCGGAAATGTATTTATAAACGATATAAATATATACGACTTAAAAGAAAAAGACTTAGCTATATTCAGAAGAAGAAATGTAGGACTTATATATCAATTTTACAACTTAATACCAGTTCTTACAGTAAAAGAAAATATACTTCTTCCAGCAGAATTAGACAATAGAAAAATAGATAAAGAATATCTAGAAGATTTATTAAAAACACTAGATTTAAAAGAAAGAGAAAATCACCTTCCAAGTGAGCTTTCAGGTGGACAACAACAAAGAACATCGATAGGAAGGGCATTAATAAACAGACCATCTATAGTACTTGCTGATGAACCAACAGGTAACTTAGATAGCAAAAACTCAAAAGAGATAGTTGAGCTTCTAAAAGTATCTGTTAAAAAATACAACCAAACTTTAATAATGATAACTCACGACACAAATATAGCATTACAAGCTGACAGAGTTATAACTATTGAAGATGGAATAATAAAAAGTGACGAGGTGATATAGATGAACTTATACACTTCACTTACACTAAGATATTTAAAACAAAATAAAAGAAGAACTCTTGTAACAATAATCGGTATAATACTTGCAACTGCACTTATATGCGGTATAGGCAATATATGTACAAGCTTTATGGATTATCAAATGAGAGATCAAATACAAGTTAGCGGTGATTTTTATGCCACATTTAGCAATATAGACAAAGAAAAAGCACAAATTGTAACAAAATCATCAAATGTAACAAGATATGGTTATAGCCAAAGTCTCGGAGGAACTATTTTAGATAAAGAAAAAAATATAGAATTATATATAAATGCTTATGATAAAAATAAAATAGAAAGCTATAGATTAACTTTAAAAGAAGGAAAATATCCCAAAAATAAAAATGAAATAGTAGTAAGTGAGGGATTATTAAAGCATTTAAATAAAAAAATAGGTGATAAAGTAACTTTTGAAATTGGAGATTTAGAATATACAGAAGGCACTGATATACCAAAATTAATAAATCCACAAAAAAATACTTATAAAATTGTAGGTATTTTAAATAAGACTCCACTTTCATATAATTCACAATTTTTTGCACTAGCAGGTTTTGATATAAACGCTGTAAGTAGTAAAGATAAATTCGATGTTTCTATATGCACAAAAAATCCTAAGGATATATATAATACAGCTATATCAATTGGGCAAAACATAGGATTAGTTCAAAAAGATGACCCAAAAGATAAAAGTTATAATTATGATGGACAAACTTCTCTATATTTTAAAGATATAAATTATAATGAAGGCTTACTTAGATTATTGGGTGCAAGTTCATACGATAATATAAATACAACATTAATACTTATAGTAGGTCTAGTAGCTTCACTTGTTATAATAGCTACTATAGCTACTATATACAATTCATTTAGTATAGCTATAAGCGAACGTAAAAAACAATTCGGTATATTAAATTCTATAGGTGCTACAAAATCTCAAATTATGAAGCTTGTATTTTTAGAAGGATTTTTAGTGAGTATAGTTGGAATACCTATTGGACTTTTAAGTGGTACAGTAGCTATCGATATAGTATTTAAAGTTATAAAAACATTCTTTAAAACTTCTATGTTTGGTGAATTAGATTTAAGATTAGTATTTAGCCCAATCGTATTAATTTTAAGTACACTTGTAATACTGCTTACTATATTTATATCAGCCATAATACCAGCTATAAATGCAGCTAAGATATCGCCACTTGAAGCTATAAGAAATAGCTCTAATTTAAAGGTTGGAAAAATCAAAAGTTCTAAACTTGTCAAAAAGATATTTAAAACAGAAGGCGAACTTGCATATAAAAATTTAAGAAGAAATAAAGGTAAATTTAGAATTACTTTATTTTCTCTTGTTATAAGTATAGTAATCTTTATATCATTTAATGGGTTTGTAGATATGTTTATAGAAGCTAATCAAATTAACTACGGAAGTATTACAAATGATTTGACATTATATGAAAATAACTTGCTTACCAAAGAGGAAGTTCAAAAAACTATAGATGAACTTAAAAAAATAAATGGTCTAAAAGATGTAGCAATTGATAAAGGCTATAATTTAAATGTTCATGTTGATGAAAAAAATATAAATAAAGATTTAAGAGAAAGTTTAAAACAAAGCGATTATGTAGATATGGATAATTCTACTTATAATTTTTTTGATAGTAAATTATATACTCCTGGAGATTTTAGCATATCAAATATAAAGTTATCAGAAGGCAAATTTGATAGAAAAACTGCTAAAGCTGAAAATGGTGTAATTTTAGTAAGATATAGTTATCAAGAATCACTAGCTAAAAAAGGTAAAGTAGTTCTTACAAATTACAAAGTAGGAGATACTTTAAACTGTACAGTATATTCATATGACTCTGATGGAAATGAAAAGCAAAAAGAAGTTAAATTAAAAATACTAGCTATAACAGATGAAATTTTAACAGGAGATATGCAATACCCACAAACATCATTTGGAGTAGTAGCATATGATGATTTAATACCTTCACTTGGTATAACAGATGATGAATCAAGCTCAAGTTCATATTGCGTAGCTACAAATCAAGAAAAGTCTACTAGAGATGAGGTCAAAAAAGTAGCAGAAGAAAATAACTTGAGTGTAATAGATTCAATAGATGAAGCTCAAAGACTTGAACAAACTATGAATGTTATGAAAATATTCGTATATGGATTTATAGTAGTTATATCTCTAGTTAGTGTAACCAACATAATAAATACAATAAGTACTAATATAAATCTTAGAAAAAGAGAATTCGCAGTAATTAAATCTATAGGTGTAACGCCTCAAGGATTTAAAAAGATGATTTATATGGAAAGTATATTATACGGAATACTTTCACTGCTTTACGGTATTCCAATAGGAATTTGTCTGAATGTGCTTATGAATAGAATATTAGAAGGTATGATTACAGTTCAAACACTGATACCATACAAAGCGATACTTATATGTGTAGTAGCTATATTTGTTATAACTTTTATAGCTTCATATATACCACTTAAGAAAATGAGCAAAGAAAATATTATAGATAATATAAGACAAGAGAGTATATAGTTTTAAAAGTATCTAGATTTATCTTTTGATAGATTTAGATACTTTTTATTTTTTATAAAAATTTATTATGTAATATGTATATGGGTGTAAATACAATAGAAATTTGTATAAATGTGATTATGAATTTAATTTTAAAGAATGTATAGTGTACCACAATATAATTATGTAAACTTAAATTTGTTTTTTATGCTATTTTTATAAAAGACGCTATAAAAGGCTTTGTAATGGTTTTTGAACTTACAGATAAGTAAATATATTAATTATATTTTTGAAATACCTTAAAATTGATTTGAAAAGGTTCGGTTTTTTCGTTTTTAAAAAAGTCGCACTGTGTAATTTGGCTAATAAAAAATTTATCGCAACTTTTTTATTTTGCGTTACTATCTAAACTTTTGAATTTATCGTTTTATTAATAGTTTCTAATAATCCTTTTTATAATTAAGTACTTTTCTTTTATTTGTATATTTTTTCTATCTACCTTATTTTAAAACTATTTTATTATATTGAAATTTTCGACAAACCTAGTGATTTAACAGCTGTAGTTTACATAATTATATTACAGGTAACTGTTTTAAATTTTTAAAATCAAATTTTGAATAAAAGGCTTTAAAATGAATTTTAAGATATTAAAGTGCACATATCATAAATAAATATAAAAGCCACTAGTAAAACCTCTTAAAAAGGCGTATACGAAGTGGCTTTTTTATGACTTTTGATTCGATTTTTAATTAACCTAATTTAAATATACTTTCTGAAATTTTTTCTGAAGCTTCTTGATCCATTTCTTTAAGAGTGTGAGAATATATATTTAGAGTTGTATTTACATTTGAATGACCAACTCTCTCTGAAATAACTTTTATAGGTACTTTTGCATTTATAAGTAAAGTTACATGTGAATGTCTTAAATCGTGGAAGCGTATATGCTTTAAGTTGTGTTTCTTTAAAAAGCGACTAAACTTCTTGCTCAATACATCTTCGGCTATAGGATTTTCATTTTTATCAAAAAATAATAAATTACAATCCTTTATCTTACCTTGAAGTTTATCTTGTAGATACTTTCTTTTATAATCTTTAAGCATAGCCATAACTTCTCTCGGTGCGGAGATAGTCCTTCTAGAAGACTCTGTTTTTGGCTCTTTTAATATAACTTTGCCACTTTCTCTAGCTGTGATTTTATCTATTGTTATAGTATTTTCCACAAAATCTATATCGCTCCAGCTAAGTCCTAGAACTTCTGATATACGAAGTCCAAGCCCGATAGCTAAATTTATAGGCAATTCTAAGTCTGTATTTTTTATGGTTTCTAATAATTTTGCTATATCTTTTTGGTCGTAAACTTCACTTTTAAACTTAGTGTTCTTTGGTACTTCGATGCAATCTACTATATCGTATTTTACAAGTTTTAATTTATAAGCTCTTTTCAAAGCTAAATTAAGTATATTTATATGTATTTTTATCGTCTGTGGACTCAAAATTCCGACTAAATCATCTACGTAATTTTGTATATGAATAGGTCTTAAATCGTTTAATTTTATACTTCCAAGTATAGGATTTATATATTTTTTGCATATCCTAACGTAACAATTATATGTAGTAATCGATAAATTTGCTTTGTATTTTTCCAAGAAATCCATTAGATATTTTTCTAATTTTACGTTTGTCGGAATAGCTAAATCGTCGTTATAAATCTCTTCTTTAAGTTCGTTTAATCTCTTAGATGCATCTCTTTTTAGGGGATAAGATCCCATATTTTTTTGTTTCTTTTTGCCTGTTGTCTCGTCTGTATATTCTAAATATACGATGTAATTTTTGCTTCTTTTTCGTATAAAAGCATAACTCATATTATCCCCTCCCATAGTAATTTTTATGTTTAAAAACTTGTATAAAGTCTAAAAAAATAAAAATAATTCTATAAATATTTTATCATAAAACCATAAAAAAATCAGTAAAAAAGCTGACATTTTACTGACATGAGTTGTTTTTAATATGTAATAAACGTTGGAATTTAGCCAATTTTTCAAAAGTGGCATAAAAGTATATATTTTATGCCACAAAGCATATAACTTATAAAAAGTAAGTCGAAAACTTCCATACACTTTACTTCAAAATCCACCTCCAAAAGTCCCATCCACCAAAACAACTCGAGAAAATTCATCAAGGAAAATCCCTAAAATAAAGAAAGTAATTTATCACAAAAAGAGGAACTATAAAAGACAAAGTCGAAAATATATTTAAGTAAGAATAGCATATAATTTATCTTACAAAATCATAAAAACAATAAATTCAAGGGGGATAAAAAATGGATTTTAATCAATACTTAGGCAAAACAATCAGGGTAGAATTAGATGAAGGAAAAGCAATTTCAGGTGTATGTTCTAAAGTAATAGAAGCTTCTAAAAGTCCCGTAAATGAAAATATAATTTCCATAACTATAATGGATACTATAGATATAGATATACTAGAAAGCGAGATTAAAAAAATAGATTTATTTACATGGTAAAGTTAACAAAACTTTAACTACACTATATGTTTTTTCATAGATTATATTATGAACTCCTTACTCTAGATAATACTAAGAGATTATATAAGGTTTCAAATATTTATAGAGGGAGAGCTTTATATGTATCCTCAAATGGAAATTTTAGAAACTATACACTGTATATTAAGACCAATTACTTTAGACGATACACAAGATCTATTCGAATATTATAGTATACCTGCTGTAGTTAAATATTTACCCATCAAAGTACACAAAAGTATATCTGACACTCGCAGATTTATAAAGTCATATTTTATAAACAACTACCAAAAAGGCAAGGTAAGTCATTATGCAGTCGTTTTAAAAACACAAAACAAAGTTATAGGAAATGTAGGATTTAATAATATATATCCAACTGACAAAAATGGAGAAATAGGCATATGTATAAATCCAGATTATTGGGGCCATAATCTTTCTTTTGAACTTGCACAAGCATTAGTAGATTATGCTTTTAAAAAATTAAATTTAGATTATGTATACGCGATAACTTACGACGATAACATTTATTCAAAAAGCGCCTTAGTTCAACTACGCTTTATTTACGAATCTAATTTTAAGAAAAGAATAAAAAATTTAAATAATAAAATTGTAAAATGCAATAAGTTCGTATTATATAAAGAAAACTACACAAAATAAAATGAAAAGTGAATTTCTAAAAAATATACCGAAAATCATCAAATTATTGTATACTTAATATATGTAATAATTATAGAAAGGAATGATAACATGAAAGTTCAAGCACCAGAAAGTGCATTAAATGTACTAAGAGACATATTAGCAAATAATCAAGACAAACCACAAAACGTAAGAGTTTACTTTGCAGGTTTCGCTTGTTCAGGAGCAGTATTTTCACTTGCTTTAGATGAAGAATTAATGTCAGATACATCTTATGACTTAGACGGAATACATTTTATAATGGATGACAACGAATACTTAACTTACGGTAACGTTACAATATCTGAAATACCACCACAAGGATTCGTTGTATCAGTAGACAATCCACCACAAAGAGATGACGGATACTCTGAGTGCGGTAGCGGTTGCAGTGGTTGCAGCGGTTGCTAATAAACAACTAAATTTTAAAATAGAAGCTCGCCTTTGGCGGGCTTTTATTTATGTGTAAATTTTATCCAGCAAGTTATTTTTTAAATAAATATTTTAAT
>NZ_JADPET010000122.1 GCF_015667935.1 Clostridium sp. 1001270J_160509_D11
AAACTAAGCTAAAAAATCTCTGACCTTATAAAGTCAGAGATTTTTATCTATACACTTCTTTGTTTTTTCAAAAATCTAATATCATTCTGTTATATTTTCTGTTGTTGGGAATATAATATTCACCTTTGTTCCATAATTCTCTTTTGAATCTATATACAATCCAAGCCCTAATTTTTCACATAGTTTCTTGCATAGATAAAGACCTATACCCGTGCTCTTTCCGAATTTTCTTCCATTTTCTCCAGTAAATCCTTTTTCAAATACTCTGCCAATATCTTTTTCATTTATGCCAACACCATAATCTTTTATAGAAATTATTATTGAATTATTTTGTTTTTGGCTTTCTATCTCTATTTTATCATTATTTCCTTTTGAATATTTTATGGCATTTACTATTATCTGATTTAAAATAAATTCTATCCATTTTGAGTCACTATAAACTACTTGCTCTAAATCTTTAAGTTCCAAACTTATTCTTTTACTTATAAAATCACGTTGATTTCTCTTGATTACTTTTTTTACTAATGGCTCTAGTTCTACTTTTTTTATAATATAATCTTTGCCCACTTCATTACTTCGTGAGTAATAAAGTACTTGTTCTACAAAGTTGTCTATCTTATTAATTTGAGTATCTATTTTTCTAACAATATCGTTATTGTAGTTGTTTTCTATCACTAATTTACTAGATGCTATCGGAGTTTTTATTTCATGAATCCACATCTCTATATATTCTCTATATTCTTTTTGCATATCTTCATAATACTTAACATGCTCATGCATATCTCGGCTTACTTCTTTTAATATATCGTTTATTTGTTCTGCAATTAAAAAATTGGCTTCTTCCATAACTTCAGGCAATAAATACTTTTTATCTAAACTATCTAATATACTTTCCATATCATTAAAATATTTTTTATACTTTATGTACTCTATAAAAATATAAGTAAATAATGGCAAAAACCATATACAGAAAATAAATAAAATCATCATAAAACTTATATCTGCAATATACATAAAAATTGATATTACAATAAATATCATTAAATTTAGAGTTAAAAAAATCCCTTTATCTTTTAAATAATCAGCTATTCTCATCGCATTATATACCCTAGCCCTCTTCTAGTTTCTATAACATTTTTTATTCCTATTTCATCTAGTTTTTTTCTAAGTCTCGTTATGTTTACTGTCAAGGTACTGTCATCTACAAAAAAATCCGAATTCCATAGATGCTCCATCAAAATCTCTCTAGACACAATTTCCCCTTTATGATTTATTAAATAAGAAAGTATTTTCACCTCATTTTTTGTTAACTCTATATTTTTATCATTATAAATTACAGTAGCATTAGATAAGTTTAACTTAAAATCTTTATAAGTTAGTATGCTATTTGAGTTTGAATTCATCCCACTTCTTTTTAATAAAGCAGCAATTCTTGCGAGTAATATTTGAGTATTATATGGTTTTGTTACAAAATCATCTGCTCCCAAATTCATACTCATAAGTTCATCTACTTCACTATCTCTACTTGTAACTACTATTATAGGTACTTCAGATGTTTTCCTAATTTCCCTACATATATAATACCCATCAAAAACTGGTAGATTTATATCTAATAAAATTAAGTCTGCATTTTGTTTTAATATATAATCTACTATATTATCAAATTCTGTAGGTGCTTTTATATCATATCCATATTTACTTAAAAATATTTGTAGCTCTTCTCTTATTATTTGATCATCTTCTACAATAATTATTTGTTGCATATTACCCTCCAATCATCGGAAAAATCCATATAAAGTAGATAAACTACTTTATATGGATTTTATTTTTAACTATATTTTTATATCCACTATAAGTTATATAGAAGTATATAATATATACTATCATAAATATTCCCGCTGTTATAAGTGAAGATCCCATTATATCCGGTTTGTTGTAAACAGATACAAAATCATTTGCAACTTTTATTCCAATAACTGAATGTATAAAAGCTAATACAACTGGAAGACTGAAGTATACTAAAGTTTGTATAAATATTGTTTTATTTATATCTTTTTCACTTGCTCCAAGTCTTTTTAATGATTTATATCTATCTATACTATCACTAGCCTCACTTAATTGTTGAAGTGCAAGCACTGCCATACTGCTTATTAAAAACACTATTCCTATATAAATACCTATAAATAATACTATTGTTGTCATTCCTTTATTTGATTCATAAATCTCAGTTCTACTTGCACCAAGTACAAATCCTATTTTATCATAATCTGTATCAGTAGTTTTATATGAATATATTTTATTAGTGAAATCAGATTCTCTTTTTTCTTTTCCCTCTCCAACAAAGTTTACATTTACATTGCTTGAAATTAAAGTCATATTGTCACATACATCATCGTTAACTATTACTGTGATCATATTATCTTTCATGAAATCTGTTTTTAAGTTTTCTTCTATAACTTTCTTATCTTTTATTTTATAAGATTTATTTTCTATTTTTATACTGTCATTATTTTTTACATAATTTTGTATAGCTTCTAATGCATTAGCATAATTTGATGTTATTAATACTTCATCTTTATTTAATTCTATGGCATTTCGATTATCCAATGCTCTAATTTTATTGTAATCAGAAAGTTTCATATAATTCATTAGACTTCTCATATTTGCATTTAAATTTAATGCTTCTGATATTGTTTTATTATCTGTATATAAATCATAATAAACTACTTTATCTTCTTTATTAAACTTTACACCTATATATTCAAGTGATTTTTGTATATTATTTGCTTTTTCACCTTCATCTATATAAAGATTTGCACTTGCATCATATGGTGTTGAATCTTTTAGTCCCGATTCTATTGCATTTTTAAAACTAAATCCTGTAGATAACATGCCTATCGTCATAAATAACATAAGGCATATAACTGACATAGAAATAAAGTTTGTATTTATCTTGCTGTTTATTTGTTTTACTATAAATATATTTAAGCCTTTAAAGTATATTTTTTTATTTTTCTTAACTATATATAAAATAAATCCTGATAAAGAGAAGAAAAATAAAAATGTACCTACTACTCCAAGTAATATGGATATTAAGAATTTTTTATCTTTTATTCCTAGTAATCCAACTTCTAAAATTAATTTATAAGCTGTAACAAGTGAAATAACACATAATATAAATGTAATTAAATATACTATATTGCTTTTGAATTTAACTTCTTCTGTTTTTCTTCCTACTGTTAATAAATCTATTATCTTGTATTTTGAAATTACAAAAGAGTTAAATATCATAACTAATAAGAACATTATTCCAAAGTATAAAACTGTCTTTATCATTGCTTTTCCTGATATTACAAAAGAATAAGTCGACATTTTTAAACCGAATAATTTTACAACTAGTATTGACAATCCTTGTGAAAATATTAATCCTAATATTAAACCACTTATAAGTGAAAGTATCCCCACTATTATTGTCTCTAATATTAGTATTTTAGATATTTTATTTTTTGACATTCCTAGCGTCATATAAATTCCAAGTTCTTTATTTCTCTTTTTTACTAAAAAGTTATTTGCATAAAGTATAAGACTTCCTAAAATAAATGCTATAAATACAGATACATAAGATATTACTTTTGAAAGTATCTCCACATAACATTCTCCCGAAGAAGTAAGCTCTGACATTGCTTTTTGTGATTCTATTGAGTTAAAAGTATAAAATATGCATACTGCTAACATCAAAGTAAAGAAATATATAGTATAATCTTTAAAACTTTTCTTTACATTTTTAAATGCTATCTTAGAATACATTATTATCATCTCCTCCTAACATCGTAATTACTTCCATTATTCTATTGAAAAATTCTTTTCTCGAATCATTTCCTCTAACTAATTCTGTAAATATTTTTCCATCTTTTATAAATAAGATTCTATGAGCATAACTTGCTGTAAACGCATCATGAGTAACCATAAGTATAGTTGCGCTAAGCTCTTCATTTAAGCTTTCTAATCTTTCTAACAATAATCTAGCTGATTTTGAATCAAGAGCTCCTGTTGGCTCATCAGCAAGTATTAGTGATGGTTCTGTAACTATAGCTCTTGCAGATGCAACTCTTTGTTTTTGCCCACCTGACATCTGATAAGGATATTTATCTAGTACTTTTTCTATTTCTAGATATTTTGCTACTTCTTTTATTTTTGAATCTACTTTAAAAGTTTTTTCACCTTTTATAGTAAGTGCTAATGCTATATTTTCATATGCAGTTAATGTATCTAGTAAGTTAAAATCTTGGAATATAAATCCTAATTCATTTTGTCTAAATTTATCTAGTTTTTTTGATTTTAATCTTGTTATATCGTGATCATTTATAATTATATTTCCTGTTGTAACTTTATCTATTGTTGAAATACAGTTAAGAAGTGTTGTTTTACCACTACCACTCGGTCCCATAATTCCAACAAATTCCCCTTCTCCAACTTTAAAACTTATATTATCAATGGCTTTTGTTATATTTCCTTTATTTCCATAGTATTTTTCTATTTTTTCAACACTTAAAATATTTTTCATATTTATTCCTCCTAAATTCATCGTATCTTATATTTATTATTATAGGCAGTTTTCAATTTTTGAGATATTGATGTATATTTCATTAATATTACATTTTTGTAGCATAACTATTTTTATAAAAAGAATTCCTATAATTTAATTATTTTCACACAAAAATAAGGGCTGTCATCTTGACAGTCCTACTTTATATAATATCTCTATAAATTTTAGCCATACAACATATAGTCGATTTGATCTGCTAGACTTATACTTGCAGGATTCCAATTTCTTTCTTTTATATCTATATTTTCGAATTCAAATCCTGATTCAAATACAAATGCTTTGAATTTGTTGTCTAACCATGGTGCACTCCAACACCCAGAACGGCATATATGTATTATTTTGCAAGGTTCTTCACACTTTACTTCTTCTAAACTCAAATAATTTATATTATAAGCTTCGTTTATTTCTTTAAATTGGTCACTATGTTCATTTGTATAAGGTCCATAAACTATATTGGCTTGTTTTATTTTGCCTTCATAAAGTAATTTTCCAAGCCAATCTGCACAATTTACTTCAAACTTAAATGAATCAAGACCTTGATATCCAAGGTCAGAATGTGAATCAAACGAAATAACTGAATCAACTTTGTTATCAATCGCAATTTTATATGCTGCTAAATGTGATTCGGTGAGCAGAACTTTTGTATCTTTTTTAAAATCTACGTTTTTCTTTAATATTGGCCAAAAATTATACACCTCATCTCCTACATTCATACTCTTTGTAATATCTATTCCCCTTCTCTTTTCTTCATAGTATTTTTTATACCAATGCTTATTTATATTATTGTCATTTTCTATATATGAGCCATTCCAATGATTCATATAATTCATAAAATAATCCCAGTCTATAGTAATCAGTGAACTCATAATCTCTCCCCCAAGTCTTTTATTATAATTTATATACCTTTTTTATAGTATTTTCAACCCATTTTTTACCATAGAATTATTAAATTATAATTTCTGATTACTTTTGAGATATTTTTATTCTGTTATAACTATTATGAATTTATTAAATCAGATGCTATTTTATTTAAACTTTGTGCTATAAACTTAAAGTCCTTATTTAAATCTAAAGTTCTCACCATTATCTTATTTCCGCTCATTATATATTCACTATTTGGTATTATATCTTCATTAGTTTTTGCATACAAAAGCATTCCCGATACTTTTCCATTTTTATTTATATCCTTATTTTTTACATAAGTGAATATCTGATATAAATTATTTGAGTGTATTGTTTTGCTGTTATATAGTTCTATTTTCTGCATAGATTGTGAATAGTATTTTGTGTCTATAATCAAAATATTTTCACCATATGTTAGTGTTATATCACTTTTCATCTCTGGCAAAAATTTATCTAGTTCATTGTCTAAGTTCCACTTTATTTTAGATGCTTTTGGTCTTAAACTTGGATAGTGTTTTTGATAATAAGAAAGTACAAATTTTTCATATATACTGCACATTTTCTTTTCACTTAAAGATTCCGCAACCTTATACTCTCCATCTTCTGTTGTCATAAGCAAATCATTTAGAATCAAATAACATATATTTATTATTCCACTATAATTTGCGTTATGTCTGTTGTATTTTATATCATTCCATCTTATTTCATTTACTTCTAAAGTATTTACATTAGAAAATAAAAGCACTAACTTTTTAAGATTCTTTTTATTTTGAGATGATATATCTTTTGATAGTACTAAAACATACATTGCAGTCTTAATTATACTGTTTAGATAATTATCCATAGATAATTTATCAAACTCACAATAAAGTTTGTTTTTATTGTTTGCCTTTAACTTTATAGATTTCTCTATATTTATTTTCCCAGTCAATACTGATAATTCGTCTTCTTCAGCTTTATATTCTTTTATAAGACCTCGTTTAACTTGTTTCGAAACAATTTTAAACAAAATAACTGCTAATATATCTCCTATATTGTCAAACACTTCAACATCTATATCTTTGTAGTCTTTTTGTATTAAATGAGTATATACATATGACAGCATATAATATATGTTTTTTATAAAAATACTTTTGTCTTTTATCATGCTACCACCATCTAATTAACTATATCTCTCAATATTTTTTCCCATTTTTCAAGCTTATCATAATCATCAAACCAGTACTCTTTTAAAAGTGGTATTATATCAAACTCAATAACTTCTTCAATATACATATCTATTTCATCTAAACTACATTCTTTAGATATTTCATCGCTAAAAAAGTAACTATGACCTATACAGAATCCTTCACCCAATGAAAAATCTTCTTTTATTTCTTTATTTAATATTTTAATTTTTTCAACTAAATTTATAATTCTTTCGCTTTTAAAACTTTTGATATAATCCATAAATCTTTCATTTTCAAAAGCTGGTTTCAAATCAAAGAAACTAAATCTACGTCTAAGTGCATAATCTATCATGGCAATACCTCTATCTGCAGTATTCATAATCCCGATTATATAGATATTTTTAGGAACACTAAATTTCTCGTCACCATATGCTAACTTGATAGTTTGAGCTCTATAATTATTTTCTATAAGCATCATTAATTCTCCAAATATCTTGCTCAAATTTCCTCTATTGATCTCGTCTATAATAAAGAAATATTTATCATTTGGATTTTGTTCTGCTTTTTTACAGAAATTATAAAATACACCGTATTTAAGTGCAAATCCTTCTTTACTTGGTTTATATCCCATTATAAAATCTTCGTATGAGTAATTTTGATGAAATTGAACAAATTCTATCTTATCATCAGCTTTTTGTTCTAAAATAGAATATGCCAAGCGTTTAGATAAAAATGTCTTTCCTATTCCAGGCGCTCCAGTAAGTATAATATTTTTCTTTCTATCTAAAAGTCGAACTAAGAAATTATAATCCTTTTCTGTTATATAAACTTCATCTAAAAAATCTTGTTTTGTATAAATCTCATCACATTCTTTTATTACATCTTTTTCTTGATTTTTTTCATATTCTCTATAATTTTCTTTTATTAAATCTAAATTCAGTCTACTGCCAATATATATAATCTCCTCTACAATTAGATGTAGACCATTATCACCAAAATTTAAACCATTAAATCTACTAAATGCCCTTTGTACTAACTCTTCATCACTTTTAACAACTTCTAAAACCAAATCACACATATTGTAATAAGCTTCTAAAATTTCAAAACTTCCTCTTTTAGGGATATTATCATATCCTATTTTACTTGCAAAAGCTTTAAATTTACCTTCTTTATAAATACAGTATTTTTCGGGAAATCTAAAGAATAAATATGTGCTTATAGCATTTAAGTATTGATAATGATTGCTCATATTCTCATTTCCATATTGTTTTAAAAGCATATCAGATGAATCCCTAAAAGAATCTATTCTTCTATATAAACTTATCGTTTCATTAAATAAATTTACGAACATCTCTCTTACCATCTCTGGATCTTTTTGTGCAAAGTATAAAATCATATTCTTAGGAAAATAATTTCGAGACGCCAATAAGTTTTTACTCTTTGAAAATGAATTCGAAATCATTTCATAAAAATCTTTTGCGTTTATATCCCAATTTTGTTGAAATGTTTTTATTGTCTCTATTTTATAGATTTCATCTAGCGAAATATTTTTTACATTCTTTTTATAATAGGAAATTATATTTCTTAATTTATCTATATCAAGTTTATTTATATTAAAATCCAATTAAAATCACAACCTTTATATAATCTTATTATTTCTTATATATCTACAAATATATTAACATATTTATACATATTTCTAATAATTATGCTAAAATAATACCATACAAGTAAAAGACAAAAAAGTCTTAATTTCAATATTTTTAAAACAAAATTGGAGGGGATTAAAAATGGAAAGAAATAAATCAAAAGAGATTAGATATGATTTATTAGGAGCTAAAGTAGTAGAAAATCTTCAAAAAAGACATTTCGATGCTTATTATTGTCAAACAAAAGAAGATGCTTTAAAAAAAGCTATCGAATTAATTCCAGAAGATGATGTTGTATCATGGGGTGGTTCTGTTTCAATAGATGAAATAGGCCTTTTAAATTATGTAAAAGAAAACCGCCAAGTTATAGATAGAGATAGTGCAAAATCTCCAGAAGAACGTGTTCACTTAATGAGACAATCTCTTTTATGTGATACTTTTTTAATGAGTACTAATTCTATGACTGAAGATGGCGTACTTGTAAACATAGATGGTAACGGAAACCGTGTTGCTGCTTTGTGCTACGGTCCAAAGAGTGTAGTTATGATAGTTGGAGTTAATAAGGTCTGTAAAACACTTGATGATGCTATAAGCAGAGCTAGAAATATAGCAGCGCCAATAAATATTCAACGTTTTAACGATTTAAAAACTCCTTGTTATTTAAAAGGGTCTTGTGCTAATTGCAAGTCTACTGAAAGTATATGCACTCAAGTTGTTATAACTAGAATAAGTAGACCTGTTTCAAAGATAAAAATAGTAGTTGTGGGAGAAGATTTAGTTTGATAAGTTTATTAATATTTTCATACGTATAAATTGATATTAGAAATGATCTAAACATAAATAGCA